>JALSMF010000375.1 GCA_026987795.1 Bacteroidales bacterium | reverse complement strand
TTCATATTATATATATTAATCTCCTTTTTTAAATAAAGCAATTCTATTTGAATTTGTGCCTTTATTGTTATTTTTTACTCCCCAAATATTTGCGGTCTTTGTAAATTTTTGTTCATTAATAATAATACCAAGCAATTTGAAACCTGCCTTTGTTCCTAATGGAATAACATATTCTTCCAGTTTAATTTTTCCGTTTTTAACTTCCCCGACTTCAAAAACTACATACCCTCCTTGTTTAGTTATTCGATATAATTCGTTAAAAACTTCTTGCATTACATTTATCCAATGTTCAACAGTTTTTGACATAGTTATTCCTTTTTCAACTTCCTCAATATTAACACCGTTAAACCAACCTCTTAACCAATTATCTTTTGCATATTGCACAATATCCAAAAAAGGCGGAGAAGTTACTGTCAGCTGGACAAAACTATCAGGAATTTCACTTGTCTTTCTCGCATCTTTATTTAGAAACATTGCTGTTTTATGTCTTGATTTTAATCTTTTTTTCTGAATATCAGTTACATTCCGAATAAGTGATTTTGTTTTTCGTAAAATTAATTCTTTTGCATTTCTATATTCCGGTTTTTGATTTCGTTTCTCATTTATTTTAATTTGTCTTTCCGGTAAAACTGCTTGATTCGGCGGCATTGTATATACAGAAAAGAAACCTTTGGAATGACCTGTCAATCTGTTTGTTGCCACCATTCTAATCCATTTGTCAAATTCATTTAATTCGTTATTTTTTTCTTTTGTTAAAATATAATTACGAAGGGAAACAATTTCACTTTCTGTGTCAGGATGATAAAACATTGATAAGTCAATACCCGCTTTTAAACCTTTTTTAAGCGGAATATTTGATAAATATTCTTTAAGTTTATTAAACTCCGGAATTAATAATCTTGGTTCGGCTAATGTTTTACTTAAAGGATTTATATCGTTACCTATTACTTGTCTGTTCATTAAAGCAGATTCGATAAGAGTTGTCCCTCTACCCAAAAAAGGGTCATAAACAAAATCGTTTTCTGCGGTTAATTTATCTATGAAAAAATATGGTAATTGGGGCTTAAAACACGCTCGATATGAGATTTCATGTAAAGAACTTGCTTGTCTTTGTTTTGACGTCCAAAATTCATTAATGTAATATCTGGCTTCAATATCATTTATTTTTTTTGTTTTTATTTTCGTTTTAGACGTTATATTATTTTCAAACTGAAAAAGGGTATTAGGCGCATTATTTAATTCAAATTTTTCTAAATATTCTAAAAACATGTTATTTCCTTTAAATTTCAATTATTATGCGACGCTAATTTAATTATTTGTGTTTTTTTTAATGGCTCACAACTTCTTTATAGTTTCGGAAGTTAAAACACGAACCACATTTTTTGTGCCCTTAAAACCTGTTCAATTACATCTCTTATACAGCCCTTTCCGCCTTCTTTGTCGGAAATATAGTGTGCTATTCCCTGAATTTCTTCAACAGCATCTGCCGGGCAGGTTGCCAATCCCGAAATTTTCATAACTTGGTAATCCGGAATGTCATCGCCCATATACAATATTTGCTCGGGTTTCAAATTGTATTTCATATAAAAATCTTCATAATCGTCAAGCTTATTTTGCGAATTAAGATAAATATCCGTCACCCCCAGCCCTCTGAACCTTTGCCTTACAGATTCTGAATTTCCTCCGGATATAATTGCAACAATAAAGCCTTTATCAACTGCCGTTTTTACGGCAAATCCGTCTTTTACGTTCATGTGTCGGGTCAGTTCGCCGTCGGTATGCAAAACCATATCCTGCGAAAAAACACCGTCCACATCAAAAACAAATGCTTTTATATCTTTTAATCTTTCTTTAAAATTATCCATATTTTTTTTATAATTCCGTTACTCCGAATTCCAAAATCGCATACGGTTTGTCTTCGGAAATTTCTTTAAATTTTTTATGTGCTTTTTTCAACAAATCTTCGGGTCGCAAATCGTTGTATTTATCGCCTCTTTGAAAGGGCCCGTAAGTGCTTACACCGAGCCAATCGATATAATCGTCTCCGGGATAATACAATACGGGGTCGTTCCAATCTTCTTCGGGGTCGCTGTTTACGTCGAAATGAAAAAACCAAGTGATATTGTCGGCTCCGGTTTCGTTACAAATATCAATAATATGCCGGAAAGCATCTTTGAAAATTTCGGGTCCGTCGGGATAATTCGGGTCGCCGTATTCGGTTTTTGTACCGGCACCGTAGTATTTTCCGTTCCACGAAAACCAAAAACCGTTCATTTCGGTCCCGAATTCAACAAGCAAATTTTCGTCAATATCTTTTGCTTCTTCAAACCATGCCGTAAGTGCTTCGTCGTGTTTTCCGTTAATAATGTCTTTTAAATTCCAAACGGGGTCGATACGATATTCTTCAAATTCGCTTCGTGCCATCATTCTGATAAAGGGTGTTTTGCCGTCATTAATTATCGTATTTACCTCATCGTAAGGAAATTGAATGGTATCGTACCAATTATTTGAGAAGTATGCCCAGGCAATATTTTTCCCGATAAGATTTTCGTAGTTTGTAATTCGTTCTTTGCTTACACAGTCTTCTTCGCCGCAAAAATCGGGGAATGAAGCAAAATATTTTATCCCGTTAAGCGGAATAAGTTTTCCGTTTTCAAATTTGCATGTTGAAATAAAATCACCGGAATTTATGAGTTCTTTAAACGTTTGCAAAGATTTTTCGGATGAATTAACTTTCAGATAAGTATTGTCAAAATCTTCATTCCAATAAGAAACGGCATAAATATCGTTGTAATTTTTAAGTTCTTCAAAATAATCGGTAAGCCATCCGGATTTTGAGTGAAAAAGGGAAAAGTTTTTTTTGCAGGAATTTGACAGGGTTGATACTGCAAGTAAAAACAGGAATAAATATTTCTTTTTCATTTCTCTGATTTTAAAATATTTTCGCTGACAAAACTATAAATTTTATACAAATCGGGCTTGTTTTTTAGCATTTCCAGGTGTAATTTAAGGATTGTTTTGTCGTTTCTGGCGGCAGGACCGGTTTGTATTTTTGAGGGTTTTTCTTTTTGTATTTTGCTGAATGTTTCTTCAATAAGCGGATAAAGAATGTTAAAATCAATATCTTTTTCGTCGAGTATTTCTTCGGCAAAAGTCAGTATCCGGTTTGTGAAATTATTGGCAAAAACCGCTGCCAGATGAATATATTTTCGTTGTTCCGAATTAAAATTGCGGACATCTTCACTGATTTCGAGAGCAAATTTTCGGAGCTTGTTATAATTAAAACCGGAACTTGCTTCGATGCAAATCGGAATATTTGTAAAATCAAGAATTTTATTTTTTGAAAATGTTTGCAAAGGATAAAAAACACCGTAATTTCCGGAAATGTTTTTTAAAACTTCAATATCAATGCTTCCGGCTGTATGCACAATAAGATTATTTTCTGCTTTTTCTTTTAATAAAGTGTTTTCTGCTAAGTCGAAAACAGCATCATCATTTACCGAAAGAATATATAAATCTGCGTTTTGCGGTATTTCTTTTACTTTAAAAGAGTAAGGAGCATTGAGTTTTTCGGCAAGATTTTTTGTTGATTTTTCGGTTTTTCCGTGTATATGTATTTTGGCTTCAGTTTTATTTTTAAATGCAAAAGCAAGATTTGTCGCCACATTTCCGGCACCTATAATAACAATCAGTTTTTCGGTCATAATAATAGTTTTGATAAAGCAAAGATATTCTTTTTTAAAGAAAAAAACCGCACCGCAAAAAATACGGTACGGTTGAATGTTAATCAGGTATATTATATTCTAATTTTCTGCTTTAAACTTTTTAAATGCTTCATTAAGTTTAGGAACAACCTCAAATGCATCTCCGATGATGCCGTAGTCGGCAGCTTCGAAAAACGGTGCTTCCGGGTCGGTATTTATTACAACCATTACTTTTGAGCCGTTTACGCCGGCAAGGTGCTGAATAGCTCCGGAAATTCCTATTGCAATATACAAATTAGGAGCAACAACTTTTCCTGTTTGTCCTACGTGCTCTTCGTGCGGTCTCCAGTCCAAATCAGAAACCGGTCTTGAACAACTTGTTCCGGCTCCCAGAATCTCTGCCATTTCTTCAATCATTCCCCAATTTTCGGGACCTTTTAACCCGCGCCCGCCGGAGACAAGTATTTCTGCATCCGTTACCGACATTTTTCCGCTGCTTTTCACAATCTCAACAGGTTTAACAGCATAAGCTCCTTCCGGAATTTCTGCCGAAAATTCTTCAATTGTAATGTCAACGGGATTTTCTTCAACTTTATATGAGTTTTGATTTAACGTTATTATTTTGGTTTCGGATTTTATTACTACATCTGCAAAAGCCTTTCCGGAAAAAACTCTTTTTTTAACGGTAAAAGGAGAAACAGAAGAAGGTAAAGCCGTAACTCCGGCTGCTAAGCCTGCGTTAAGTTTAACGGACAATCTCGGAGCAATTGCTCTTCCGTAAGGATTATTTCCGAATATTATCAAATCGGCATTAATTTTTTTTGCAACCTGTTCTGTTGCATAAGCATAGGCCTGTGCCGAAAAATCATTTAACTCTTCGTTTGTAATGCTTATAACTTTTTCGGCTCCGTATTTTCCGAGCTCTTTCAGTATCTCTGTATCAGGTTTTCCTGTTGTAACTGCCGTAACTTTTGTCCCGAGTTCTTTTGCAACAGCAACTCCGTAAGTTACCAGTTCAAAAACAGATTTTTTGAATTTACCGTCGTAATTTTGTGTATATATTAATATTGCCATGATTTTTAATTTTAAATTTTGAACGTTTTATTAAATTACTTTTGCTTCTTCGTGAAGCAGTCTTACCAATTCTTCAACATTGTCCGGATCAATCATTTTGCATGCCGGCTTAGGCTCGGGTAAGTGATATTTTATAATTTCTGTAACCGCTTCTTTTGCAACGGGTTCAACAACTTGTAAAGGTTTTTTGCGAGCAGTCATAATACCTCTCATATTCGGAATTCGCGGCTCAGGTTCAGGACAAAAGCCTTTTCCTGCACTTACGACAAACGGAAAAGATGCCTCAAGTTTAAGTGTCCCGCCTTCTATTTCCTGTTCAAGAAGAATCTTGTCTCCCTCAATATCAAATTTAGATGCACCTGAAACAGAGGGCAGGTTTAAAAACTCGGCTATCATACCTTCTAATTGTCCGCCGTTGTAATCAATTGATTCTTTACCGGTTATGATAATGTCATAGTCTCCGTTTTTAAAAACTTCGGCAATTTGCTTTGCAATAAACAGGTTGTCAGAAGCTTCGGCATTTACCCTTACGGCATCATCAGCACCCATTGCTAATGCTTTTCTGATTGTGGGTTCGGTTTCTTGTGTTCCTACAGTAACAGTTGTTATATGCATATCGGTTCCTGCATCTCTCAGGTCTAACAACCTTGTCAGTGCTAATTCTTCATACGGTCCGATAATGTATTTAATATCGGTAGTATCAAATTTTGTATCATTATCGGTAAATTTAATTTTTGACGTTGTGTCGGGAACATGTCCTATACAAATGAGAGCTTTCATATTATTTGTTTTTTATTTAGTTAATTATATTTTTACTGCGTGTAAATTTGTTATGCAAACATAATAAAATTTTGTCAAAGTTTAAAATTTTAATTTCTTTACAAATATGAACAAAGAAATGTAATTTTTGATTATAAAGTTTTTTGTTTTTTAGTTTTAGGATAACAATAAGTAATATTTTAACATAATTATTACTATTTTCTTTTTATTTTATCAAATATTGAATAAAATTTAGTAATTTTGTGTTCTATAACATTTTTCTGAAAAATGACTGAAAAAATAACTTGTAAAAATTGCACTGAGTCTAAAGACTCTGTTTTTAACTTGCTGAATGATGAAGAAAGAAAGCTTTTTGACGAAAACAGGCAGTGCACGTCTTATAAAAAAGGAGAAATAATTTTTAAAGAAGGAGACCTGCCGGTAGGAATGATTTGTTTATGCGAAGGAAAAGTAAAGCTTTTTAAAGAAGGCGTAGGAGGCAGAGACCAAATTATCAGAATGGAAAAACCCGGAGACTTTGTAGGTTTCAGGGCGTTGTTTGCCGGTGAACGCTATAATGCAACAGCTTCGGCTATAGAAGACTCTGTTATTTGCTACCTTGAAAAAGACATTTTGGAAAAAGTGATAAAATCAAACGGCAATTTTGCTTTAAGAGTTATTCAAATACTGGCAAAAGAATTGGGTTTTTCTAACGAAAGGACAGTCTCTTTAACTCAAAAACATATCAGAGGACGCCTTGCAGAATCTTTACTTGTTTTAATAAATACTTTTGGTTTTGAAGACGACGGTAAAACAATTAAGGTTTATTTATCAAGGGAAGATATTGCCGGCTTATCTAATATGACAACGTCCAACGCTATAAGAACCCTCTCTACATTTGCACAGGAAAAAGTTATATCTTTATACGGCAGAAGTATTACCGTAGAAAACTTGGAAACATTGAAAAGAATAAGCAGATTGGGATAAAATATCCGCAACCTTTTTCGGCTTTTTAATTCTTACGGGTAAAAGTTTTTGAAATGTTTTTGAATGCCGTTAAAATTTTTCGTGCAAATTATATATTTTTTTATACAGGAATATTATTAGTTTTTGTTGCCGTTTTCCCTCATTCGAGATTTTTGCTGAGTATGTCGGAATTTGGACTTTTTGCTTTTTGGTTAGCGGAAGGTAATTTCAAAAAAAAGATAAACATCCTTAAAACACACCCTGAAGTTTTGCTTTTCTCTTCAATTTTTTTTCTGCATATTGCAGGACTGCTTAACACACAAAATTTCAGTTATGCCCTAAATGATTTAAAAATTAAGTTGCCTGTTTTTTTATTTCCGATTGTTATTGCAACTTCTCCGAAACTTTCTTCAAAAAACATTAAGTTAATTTTATTGGTTTTTACATTATCTGTTGTTTTAAAGACTCTTTACGGTCTTGCAGGTATTTACGGTCTTACGGGAGAATATATTACAGATTATCAGAAGCTTGCAGGAAAGTTTTCTCATATCAGATACGCATTGTTACTTAATATTGCGGCGTTTTCGATGCTTTACTACTCTGTATTAAGTCCGGAAAGAGAGAAGCCGATATATAAGATACTTTATTTTTCTGCTTTTGCTTGGCTTAGTATTTTTATACTTATTCTTCATTCCGTTACGGGCTGGGTAATATATCTTGTTTTGCTTTTTTATTCTTTTTTCAGTTTTATGCTGAAACAGAAAAATAAAAACTTGAAAGTTATTTTTATTTCCCTTTTTTTATTGTTGTTTTTTTATATTTCATATTTTCTGTATTATTCGGTAAACAGGTTTTATAAGAGCGATAAAATTATTCCGGAAAATACAGAGCAACTTACCGAAGAGGGCAATAAATATGTTAATGATTTTTCTTCAAAAGAAAGGGAAAACGGACATTTTGTGTATATCTATATTTGTGAAAAAGAGCTTAAGGATGAGTGGAATAAGCGAAGCAATTTTGATTATGACGGAAGGGACAGAAAAAACCAATTAATAAAATTTACCCTTATACGATATCTTACATCCAAAAACTTACGCAAAGACAGAGACGGGGTCAGGAAACTGTCAGAACAGGATATAAAAAATATAGAGTCGGGAATGACAAATTATATTTTTGAAAAAAAATATTCTGTATATTCCAAAATTTATGAGCTTTTATGGCAATACGAAAAGTATTCGTCCGGAGGAAACCCTGAAAACCAGTCTCTGTCTCAGAGATTTGAGTTTCTGAAAGCAGGAAAAGAAATTATAAAGAGAAATTTTTGGTTCGGAACAGGAACCGGAGACGTTAAAGATGAATTTCAGAACCAGTATGAAATTTCAAAGTCCGTACTTTCGGAAAAGCACAGGTTAAGAGCTCATAATCAATATATTACTTTTTTTATTGCTTTTGGGTTTTTTGGGTTTTTATGGTTTTTGGCGGCTTATGTCTATCCGGTTATTAAAACAAAAAAATATAACAGTTTTCTTTTTATGGTCAGCTTTATAACAATAAGCCTGTCGATGTTTAATGAAGATACTTTAGAAACCCAGATGGGAGCAACGCTTTTTGCTTTTTTCTTGTCTTTTTTCCTGTTCGGAACCGGTAATTTGAAAAAATAAATATTTTCTTTTACTTTTCAATCTTAGCCCTATGGTAATTAATAAAATAAATGTTTGCTTATCTCCCGGTCTTTTTGAGTTTTATGCAGAAAACAATACAGCAATTGTTATGGTTGATGCCATACGTGCAAGTGCTTCAATATGCACGGCTTTTATGAACGGTGTTCAATTTATAATTCCTGTTGCCGAAACAGCGGACGCTTTGTCTTATAAAATTAAAGGATATAAAACAGCCGGAGAACGCAACGGGAAAAAACTTGACGGTTTTGACTTCGGAAACTCCCCTTTTAATTTTTCTGAAGAGAATATTAAAAACCAAAAGTTGGCATTTACGACCACCAACGGAACACAAGCCGTTAATTTGGTGAAAAAATCAAACTTATCCGAAATTGAGTTGCTTATAGGCTCTTTTATAAATATATCCTCTCTGGCGAATTATTTAACTAATCAAAATAAAAATATTTTAATTCTTTGTTCCGGGTGGAAAAATACCGTAAACATTGAAGATACTTTATTTGCCGGCAGACTGGCTCATTTGTTATTACAAAAAAAAGAATTTGAAACCTCCGAAGCTGCGAATTTGGTTCTGACCGTTTATAAGTGCTCGGGAAATTCTTTTTATGATTTTGTGACAGATAATTCTCCGAGATTAAAAGAAAAAGCTGCTTTTTTGGAAGATGATTTCAGGTATTGTCTTACGGAAAATTTAACAGACAAAATTCCGTATTTACAAAAAGATAAGCTTGTTTTGTTAAATTTTTAGACGTTTGGTTTGTTATATAAAACCCTTTTTTCGTCTTTCTTTTTTTTCAGAATGCTGCTTTTTATTTTTCAATCTTTTCAGAATTGATTTTATATTCGGACGTGTTTTTTTACGTTTTTTCGGTTTTTTTAATGCTTTTTCAATCAGTTCATAGAATTTTTCAATACAATTTTTTTTATTTCTTAACCGGCTGCGTTCTTCCTGTGTAACAATTTGTAAAATGCCTTCTTTATTTATTTTGTTGGCTAATTTTTGTTTAACGAGCCGTTTTTCCTCTTCGGAAAGTAATGCGGTATTTTCAATATTAAACCTTAGTTCAACTTTTGAGTTTGTTTTATTTACGTGTTGCCCGCCCGGACCGCTGCTTTTGGATGTTATAAATTCAAATTCGTTTTCAAATGCCCTGCTTCTTATGTTCATTTTTAAATATAATTACTATTAAGTAACGGACAAAAAAATATTTGATTGCTTTTATAGACAGTTTCTGCAACTCTTTGTAAGTACATTGGCTTAAAAGAGTCTGCCAATATACTTACAAAGCAGGGATTATACATTTTTAAAGAAAATTAAAAGCTGTATTTAATTTTAAACATCAACATATTATAATTAACAAAGTTTGCAAATAAATTACCTCCTTTACCATCAAAAACAGCTGCCGAAAGTGTTATTTCTACGTCATCTGTTGCCATATACGCAACTTCAGGCACATAAACTACTGCATAATTATTTGAAATATTATCCCAATCAGATATAATATATCCGCCATTAATTGGAGATAATCGCAATTTGTCATCAAAAAATTTCATATCGTAGCGAAGAAAGAAATAATCGTTTAAATTATCACTGCCTCTTTCGTTAATAAAGCCA
>JALSMF010000374.1 GCA_026987795.1 Bacteroidales bacterium | reverse complement strand
TATTTTATACAGAATATTTTTAGCACAAATTAATATAATTTAACTTTATTTGTAAAAAAAATTAAAATGTTATGAAAAAATTATACTTACTGTTTTTTATTATTCTTTCAGGAACTTTTTTTGCTTTTTCTCAACCCTATTCAACTTTAACCTTTTTCTCCGAAAACGGACAGCCTTTTACGGTAATAGTTAACGGATTAAAAAAGAACCTCGAACCTCGAACAAATGTAAAGATTGAAGGACTCACAAATCCGGCTTACAAAATAAAAATTATTTTTGAAGATAATGCAATTCCGAATATTGACAAAAATGTTTACACAAAACCCGGAACAGAAATTACATACAGGATAAAAAAAGATAAAAAAGGAAGGAATGTATTAAGATTCTATTCAGAATCACCGCTGCCCTACGATTATGTTTACAATGAACCGAATTATCAAGATGAAGTTTACATTAACAACAATACTGTAGTAACAGACCCAAACGTAAGCGGTATAAATATTAACATGAATGTAAACGAAACAGGAGGAAGTATCTCAATACAAACAGAAGACGGCGTAAACCTGAATTCAAATGTAAATGTAAACAGTACTGCGGGTGTTCAGTACGAATCAAATATTTACGAAAATGAAACACATTACGAAGTTACAGAAGCACATACCAATCATTATGTAATGCCCGGTTATAACGGACGAATCGGTTGCCCTTGGCCTATGAGTCCGAATAATTTTCAAAGAGCAAAACAAACAATTATGAACGCAGATTTTGATTCTGATAAAAGGACCATCGCTGAACAGGTTATGAACTCTAACTGTCTGACTGCACAACAAGTAAAAGAAATTGCATCATTATTTGATTTTGAAAGTGATAAACTTAAATTTGCAAAATTTGCATATACCCGAACATTTGATGTCGAGAATTATTTTATAATTAATGACATATTCGATTTCTCATCTTCAATTAGCGAACTGAATAAATATATAAATTCAGTAAGATAGATACAATTAAAATATTTTTTCGCAAAGGGCAAGTTTCTTATAAATTTGCCCTTTTTATTTCTCAAAGTTGAAAATACACAAAAATATACAAGATTTTAAAGCAAAAAAACCGATTCTTACGGTAGGGACTTTTGACGGGGTTCATCTCGGACATAAAAAAATATTATCCGTATTAACCGAAGAAGCAGAAAAAAATAAGGGTGAATCGGTCGTTTTTACTCTTTATCCGCATCCGCGAAAAGTTTTAAATCCTGATTTTAAAGACCTGTTTTTACTTAACACACTTGACGAAAAAATACAACTTCTTGAAAAAGCAGGTATAAATAATTTCATAATTTACCCGTTTACAAAAGATTTTGCGAACCTTACATCCTGCGATTTTATAGAGAGCATACTGTGTAATAAGCTTAAAATAAAAAAACTGATTGTCGGATACGATCATCGTTTCGGAAAAGACAAGCAAGACAACTTACAAATATTACAAAACTGTGCAAAACCTTTCGGAACAGAAATTTTGAAAGTCGAGCCGTTCAGTTTAAACGGAAAAAAAGTAAGTTCAACAAAAATAAGAAATGCTTTACTTTCCGGAAATATTATCGAAGCAAACGAATGTCTCGGTTATGACTACTTCTTATCGGGAAAGGTTGTTTCCGGAAACAGAATAGGCAGAACCATCGGATTTCCTACTGCAAACATAAATATTCACGAAGAAAAACTTTTGCCTGCAAGCGGAGTTTATGCCGTAAAAATTATTATTGACGGCAAAGAACATAACGGTATGCTCAATATAGGTTCAAGACCGACAATAAATGCAGGCGGCAAAACATCAACAGAAGTTCATATCTTTGATTTTAACCGAGATATATACGGCAAAGTAATATATGTCTATTTTAAGAAATTTATTCGTAACGAAATTAAATTTTCAACTAAATACGAACTGAAAAAGCAGATAGAAAAAGATAAAGAAGAAACAGATTATTTTTTTAAAAAAGAATCAGGTAAATTAAAACTGTTTTCCTGAAAAGATAAAAAATGCCTGTTCGATATTTTTTAATTTCAAGACAGAATATTGTTTGTTTTTACGTATTCCAGCATAAAGTTATATGCCGCATCATAATTATTAGGTATTTTTCCGTCCAAAATAGCTTCTCTTATTGCATCTTTAATTATCCCGACTTCTTTTGACGGTTTTAAATTAAATGTTTTCATTATAACCTCACCGGTAACCGGAGGCTGCCAATTCCGTATTTTATCTTTCTCTTCTACCTCTGCAAGTTTTTTTCTGACTTTTTCAAGATTTTTCAAAAAAGTTTTAACCTTTTTTTCATTTTTGGAGGTAATATCCGCTTCTGCCAAAAGCATTAAATCATCAACGGCATCTCCGGCTTCAAAAAGCAACCGCCTTACGGCAGAATCCGTAACTTCCTCTTTAACAAGAGCAATAGGGCGAAGATGGAGCAATACTAACTTCTGAACATAAACCATTTTTTCATTCAAAGGCAGTTTCAGTCTTTTAAATATTTCCGGAACCATCTTTTTCCCGACAAATTCGTGAGAATGAAAAGTCCATCCGCTTTTTGTAAATCGTTTAGTTGCAGGCTTCCCTATATCGTGCAAAAGTGCCGCCCACCTCAACCATAAATTTTCCGATTTATCGGAAACATTGTCCAAAACCTGTAAAGTATGAAAAAAATTATCTTTATGGCTTAATCCCTCAATAGTCTCAACACCTTTTAATGCCGTAAGCTCAGGAAATATAATTTCAAGCAAGCCTGTTTTATGTAAAATCTTAAAGCCTGCGGAAGGTTTTTTCGTCAGGATAATTTTATTTAGTTCATCGCTTATGCGTTCTTTTGATATGATTTTAATGCGGTCCTTATTTCGTTTTAACGCCTGAAGCGTTTCGGGATATATTTCAAAATTCAACTGACAGGCAAAACGCACGGCACGCATCATACGCAAAGGATCATCCGAAAATGTAATGTCAGGGTCAAGCGGCGTTCTTATTATCTTGTTCTTTATATCGTTTAATCCGTCAAAAGGGTCTGTGAGTTCTCCGAAATTATCCGGGTGTAAACTGACAGCCAAAGCATTTATCGTAAGGTCTCGTCTTTTTTGGTCATCTTCGAGAGTTCCCTCCTCTACCGACGGCTTTCTGGAATCCGGACTGTAAGACTCCTTTCTTGCTCCTACAAATTCGTATTCAAAACCGTTATATTTGAACATTGCTGTCCCGAAACGCTTAAAAACGGTAACTTTAGGCTTGCCCGGAAGTTTTCCGGCTACTGCTTCCGCAAGTTTTATTCCGTTTCCGACAATTACAATATCAACATCTTTAGACGGGCGTTTCATAATTAAGTCGCGCACAAATCCGCCGACGGCATATACCTGCAAGTTGTCTTTGTTTGCAAGTGTTTTTATAATATTAAAAACAGGAAGTTTAAGTTGCTCTTTCATTTATCCGGCAAAGAAACAAAAAATAATATCAGATTTGATAAAAGCAGATAAAATCAATCAAACTGCTTTATTATTCCGGTTATTTCGGCAACTTTTTCATCCAGTAATTTTTTTGATTTAGCCTCAACCAGCACCCTTAAGTAAGGCTCTGTATTTGAAGGTCTTATATTAAACCACCAGTCGGCATATTCTACTCTGTAACCGTCAAAATCATAAAAAGCCGTCGGTTTTTCTTTTTTCAGATAAAAATCTTTTACGGCATCCATAGCTTCTTTTTTCTTCTCAAGCCTGAAATTTATTTCGCCGGAATTGTCATATGCCGCAATTTTTGATATCATATCCGAAACACTTATTCCGTCCTTCTTTTTCTCTGCAATAACATCCAGGAAAATTAAAGCCGCAAGTAAACCGGAATCTGAATAATAAAAATCACGAAAATAATAATGCCCTGCAAGTTCACCGCCGAAAACACCGTCAATTTCTCTCAGTTTTAATGCCGCATAGGCACGTCCCACACGCCACATATTCATTTCAAACCGGTCGCCTATATATTCTGCAACAGCTTTTGACGTTCTTATATCCTGAAGGAATTTGCCTTTTTCATTTTTATAATAATCTGCTAAAACAGCAATCATCAAATCGGGCGAAATAAATTTTGCATTTTCGTCAACAAACATAACACGGTCGGCATCGCCGTCAAAAATAATTCCGATATCGGCATTTTCTTTTTTAACCGAATTTTGTAAATCGACAATATTTTCGGGTATCAGCGGGTTTGCTTCGTGATTGGGAAATGTGCCGTCAAGGTCGTCAAAAATATAAACGGGTTTATCGTTGAGTAGGTCTTTAATTAATAAGGCTGCCATCCCGTTTGAACAGTCAATTGCAACTTTTAGTCCTGAAATATCGGGAACATATTTTTTAAGAAAGTTTATATACTCGTCTTTTTGATTGTATTCAATAATTTTGCCTCTGCTCTTATTTACTGTTATTTCTTCCTTGTTCATCATTTCTTCCAAATCTTTTAATCCGCTGTCATATCCGACAGGAAGAGCATTTGTTCGGGAAATTTTCATTCCGTTGTATTGCTTTGCATTATGCGAAGCCGTTATCATAACCGAAGCATCAAAATTATGCTTTGCGGTAAGCCAATAAACCATCGGTGTTGTAGAAAGTCCGAGATTGTAAACATCGGCTCCGGCATCATTAATTCCCTTGCTCAGGTATTCGAAAATTTCGGGTGATGAAACTCTTACGTCTCTGCCGACAAGTATTTTATTTGTTTTCAAAAGTTTCGGCAAAAAATAACCGACCTTATAGACATCATTTTTATCAAAGTCTTTATTATAAACACCTCTGATATCGTATGCGTGAAATGCTTTCATAATTTTGTTTTTTAAAATATTATTCGGCAAAGTTATTATTTTTTCCGTCTTTTAAGCCTGAAAAATTTTACTTCAAAAAATATTTAATAAAATTTTTATCAAACAACTTGTAATATTATACTCAAAAAATATATACATTTGCGGTTAAGTTATCACAATATTTACAATATTTACTAACTCTTAAAATCCATAAATTATGATTAAAAAACTATTTTTATCAGTTATCGTTGTTTTATTTACCTCAAGTATTTTTGCACAAGGTAATTTTAATAAAGGAGACAAAGCCCTCAATATCGGTATAGGCATAGGAGATGCTTACGGATACGGTTTTTCCGTAATTCCTGCTTTTAACGGAAGTTTTGAAGCGGGAATTGTTGACATTCCTAATGTCGGAGTGATAGGTGTAGGAGGTTTTGTCGGAACTAAAATTAATCCTCAAACTAATGTTGTATATGTTCACAGCGTAGTTTCCGGAAGAGCTGCTTTTCATTTTCAGTTTTTTGATACCGGAGACTTTGATTTATATGCAGGTTTAGGTACGGGGCTTGAATTCTGGAATGCTAATTTTGACTACGACCCTTATGACTATAGCGGTTCAGGTTTATTTTGGGAAGAGTTTGCAGGTGCAAGGTGGATGAAAAATGACAAATTCGGCTTTTTTGCCGAAGTCGGTTACGGTGTCTCTTTCCTAAAAGCAGGAATAACTTTAAAATTATGATAATATGATTAAGAAAACTCTTATTTTAGTTTCATTACTTTTTTCTGTTCAATTTATGTTCGGGCAGTACGTTTTTCTTAAAAATTATACGGGTATTGATATAGGCGGCGGACTCAGAACAATCGGTATTGACGCACCCGGAGTTACCTTCAACATAGAAAGAGGCGTTGTGCAAATTGCCCGGGTAGGAGCAATAGCAGTCGGAGCAAGAGCAAATGTTATTTTTCCGAAAGAAAGTGATATTGAGCCTTCAATAACTTTAAGGACAACGTACCATATAGGATTGTTCCGAACAAAAATTGTTGATTTATATACGGGTGTCGGTGTTGCGGTAGATTTAGAAGCCGGGCATCATTTTCATCCCGATACTTATGTCGGAGCAAGATATAAATTTAACCGGCACTCTAAATACAAGTATGCATTCTTTACGGAAATTGCATACTACGGAACAAACTATAATATGGGCTTAAGTATGATACTTCAATAACAAAATAAGAGATTTTTGCAAGAATAAAAGATGCATTCTTAAACGAGTGTATCTTTTTTTATTCCGAAAAATAATCCCTGTTTCAACATAAAACAGCTGTTTGTAATCAGCAAAAGCCTGCCGTCTTTTTAAAAATATATTTTATCCCGCAATTTTGAATAAAAAACTATATCTTTGTATGTTTTGAAAAAACTGAAATATACTTTGTAGTTAATGGCAAAAAAGAAAACAAGGAGAACAAAGAAAACTCCGATTAATAAAAAAATTCAGGAGAAGCTAAATGACAGGAGATTTCGAACTTGGTGGGGAATGTTTTTTATTCTTTTATCCGTTTTGTTCGTTATTTCTTTTTCTTCATTTCTCAAAACTTGGGAACAAGATCAGGATATTTTGGATTTAGGTTGGTTTGATTATATTTTTAATTCAAGCGTAAATACGGAAAATGCCGTAGGTAAAGTCGGCTTGTTTTTTTCTGATTTATTTGTTTACCGATGGTTCGGTATCGCATCATATTTATTTGCCGGTTTATTTTTTACGGCAGGTCTTAAACTTCTTAGTTTCTATAATAAAAGCCTCTTGCCTTTTATAAAAAACACTGTTTTCTGGGTCTTCTGGCTGTCAATAACAATTTCTCTTATTTTCGGAAATCAGCACCCTGTTCTCGGCGGAAAATTCGGATATGACATTCATTTATGGCTAAAATCATTTTTGGGTGTTTTCGGAGAAATAACAGTTATTATAATCAGCTTTTTCGGTTTCTTAATGTTGACAACCGAAAATTTTACACATAAAATCAAAAACTTTTCTGATAACCTTACCGAAAAAATAAAAACAAAGGATTTTAAATTACCCAAAATAAAAATAAACGATTTTTTTAAAACTGACGGCACAACAAACTTTGAAGAGCAAAATAAATATGTCCCGGAAAAAGATACTGTCAGAAAAGAAAAAACAGAAGCGAAAAGTACCGGTAATGAAAAAGTGGTAATTATAGATTTAGAAGAGGAAACTGAAAATGTTGAAATTACAAAAAAAAGAAACTACAAATTAACGGACGACGGGAAAGAAATAGAAAGCGATTACGGTTTCGAAATAGAACACACCAATAATCCTGAAGAACAAGAGACAGATAAACAAGCAGACAGCATAAAAGAACATTCCGAAACAGAAATCAGAAAGATAAATGTCGGTCATTTAGTTTTAGACGTAACCGAAAATCAAGATATACTATCAGAAAAAATAAGTAACAGGCCAACTGTAAATTATGACCCCACCTTAGATTTAGAGAACTTTAAATTACCTCCCGTTGACCTCCTTGAAGACCACCAAGCCGGAAACCCGGAAGTAACAAAAGAGGAACTCCTGAAAAATAAAAACAGGATAGTAGAAACCCTCAGACACTACAAAATTGAAATAATAAAAATTAAAGCTACAATAGGTCCTACACTTACACTTTATGAAATTGTGCCTGCCCCCGGCGTAAGAATTTCAAAAATAAAAAATCTTGAAGACGATATTGCATTAAGTTTAGCCGCACACGGCATTCGTATCATAGCTCCCATGCCCGGCAGAGGAACCGTAGGTATTGAAGTCCCAAATGAAAAACCGGATATTGTTTCTTTTAAATCCGTAGTTAAATCTGCCGCATTTCAGGACACGAAAATGGAACTGCCCATTGCTTTGGGAAAAACAATATCTAACGAATCATTTGTTTTTGACTTGGCAAAAATGCCGCATATTTTAGTAGCAGGTGCTACCGGACAGGGAAAATCCGTAGGGCTTAATGCTATGATTGCTTCACTGCTTTACAAAAAGCATCCCGCACAATTAAAACTTGTTATGGTTGACCCGAAAAAGGTTGAACTAACCATGTATGAACGCTTAGAGAATCACTACCTTGCAACATTACCGGATGCCGAAGAGCCTATAATTACAGACAATCAAAAGGTAATCCATACTGTTAATTCTTTGAATGTTGAAATGGATAACCGATATCAGATGCTGAAAAAAGCCAAGTGTAAAAACATTAAAGAATACAACGCTAAATTTGTTTCAAGGCAATTAAACCCTGAAAAAGGTCATAAATATTTACCTTATATTGTTTTGGTAATTGACGAGTTTGCCGATTTAATTATGACCGCAGGAAAAGAAATTGAACTTCCGATTGCACGCCTTGCACAATTGGCACGAGCTATCGGAATACACTTAATTGTTGCCACACAACGCCCTTCAACTAATATCATAACAGGTGTAATTAAAGCAAATTTCCCGGCAAGAATAGCATTCAGAGTTGCCTCTATGATTGACTCCAGAACCATACTTGACAGCCCGGGGGCAAATCGGCTTATAGGACGAGGCGATATGCTTATAACACAAGGCAGCGATACGATACGACTGCAATGTGCATTTATTGACACTCCCGAACTTGACAAAATAACAGAATACATAGAAAAGCAACAATCCTACACTATGCCGTTCCTGTTGCCCGAACCTGAAACAGAAGAAGATGACATTCCGGGAGCAGTTGACCTAAATAACAGAGACGAATTGTTTGAAGATGCCGCAAGAATAATTGTAATGAATCAGCAAGGCTCCACGTCTTTGGTACAAAGGAAACTGTCCATAGGATATAACCGAGCAGGCAGAATTGTTGACCAGCTTGAAGCAGCCGGAATCGTAGGTCCTTCAAAAGGGAGTAAAGCCAGAGATGTTTATATTGCCGATGAATATTCACTTCAGGAATTATTAGATTCTTTGCCGTAATTTCCGAAAAATAAAATTTGTCGGTATGCTTTTTGCGGGACTGTCTTAAAATCTGAATTATGAAAAAGCTGCAAATATTATTAATACTGTCGGGTATGTTTTTTTCTGCCGGTTACTCGCAGGTAGAACTAACAAAAGACCCTGCCGCTAAAAAGATACTTGACAAGGTTTCAAAAAAAGTTTCGGAAAGTAAAGGCATCAGAATAAAATTTACATATACTACCGAAAACAGACAAAACGGCTATCACGATTCGCAAAAAGCATATATTTTTCTGGAAGGGAAAAAATTTAAGGCAATAATTCCGGATATAGAAATAATATCTGACGGTACTACTGTTTGGACTTATAATAAAGTTGACGAAGAACTTACGATAGGAACAGTTGATACAAGTGAGGTATCTGTTTTTAATCCCCCGAAATTATTTAATGTCTACAAAAACGGATATAAATACTTACTTATAGGCGAAGAGACAATAAATAATACCGAATATTATGTTATTGACTTATATCCTGAAGATACGGAATCAAGCCCGTATTCAATAATAAGAATAAAAATAAACAAAGCAACTAATGAAATGTTCTATATAAAAACATCCGGAAAATCGGGTGTTGATTATACGTTTGAAGTAACTGAATATAAGTCGGGAATGACATTTCCCGATAATTTATTCAAGTTTGACAAATCCCAATACCCTGAGGATATTGAGATTATTGATATGAGGTAAATTAACACCTGTTTTTTGCAAAAACGAAATATTCTTTTTATTTTTACATTATTAATCCTGTCAATACCCGAATATATAATATGAACAAAAGAAAAATACTTATAGTAGAAGACGACAGTATGTTATGTACGGTTTTCGAAATGTTTCTTGAGGAGTTGGGATATAATCATTGCGGAACGGTTGCATCCGGAGAAGAAGCGATGGCTTTTCTTGAAAACGAACTTCCGGATTTAATATTGATGGACATACATCTAAAGGGAGAAATCGACGGTGTTGACACAGCAAAATCAATACTTGAAAAATACAATATCCCTGTTATTTACATTACCGGAGACAGTGATGTTTCGACAGTAAAGAGAGCTGTTCTGAAAAACACATACGGTTTTATGACAAAGCCTGTTTACAAAAACAGTTTAGAACTGAACATCGAATTTGCAATTGAT
>JALSMF010000373.1 GCA_026987795.1 Bacteroidales bacterium | reverse complement strand
ACCCAATGCTGTAATCCGAGCGGTATATCGGCACCTTTTTGCGGCGAATCAAAAGAAATCCAATTTCTGACGTTGTGCGGGATGTTATTTTGTTCGCAATATTTTATAGCATATCTTGTAATAAGACCGCCCATACTGGGTCCTATTATTACAATTTGGTTAGCGGTTTTCATAGTTCCTGCTGCCGTCATACGAGTGTTAATATCCTGAATCAGTTTAACGACAAGCATAGCGTTTCTTTGTATATAATCATCTCCTCCGTAAAAGTTCGCAATTACAAAATCGTATCCTTCGGCACGCAAATTATCAACCATATTTTGCTGGTTTGCGATATCCCAAAGACCTGCAATATCTCTGGTGTCGCCGGGGTCAAATCCGTCAACAATTATTACCGGACGAGTAAAATCGGTATTACCGTTGCCGAAAAAAACACCTACTTCTCCTTGGGCGGCAGAGCCGAGATAAGGGATATCGGCAGTATAGCCTGTCCATGTTTCACTCGGCACCGGCATTTTAGGAGTAGATATTTTAATTTTAAATCCGCTTGAAAAAACTTCTCCTGACTTTAAAACAAGTTTTATTCTTATGTTTTTTATTCCGTCAAGTTTATAATCAACCTTAATTTTATCATTGAGTTTTATTTTTTGAAAACCTTTCCCGTTGTTAAAATTAACAATTATATAATCCGGCTTTTTATCATAATTTGAAAAATAATAATCGGAAGCAAAATCAAAAACTATTGATTTACCTGTATATTGTTTTGTATCAACGAAAGAAACGGCAAAGACCGTGTTATAATCATAAACATCCTCACTTGTAACTAATATTTTATTGTTAACGACTTTTACGGAACCGTTCTCTAAGGCTTCTTTTTTAAAACTGTTATACCGGAAATTTATAATTCCTACGGTAAATATATTTTCTCTTAATTTCGGTTTTACACTTTGTTTTAGTTTCAGAACATCAGGAGTTGTTTTTTTGAAACTTGCCTGTCTTATTTCTCCGAGTATTTCTCTCCATTCTGAGGGGCTGTTTATGAATTCTTTATTATTTGCCGTAAATGATTTTATTTTTGAAACAGGAAGTTTAACTTTGTCATATAATAAGCCTGTTTTAATTTTTGATTTGTCAAGATTTCCGAAAGGGTCTCTGTCTTGAGAATAGATTACGACAGGGAATGTTAAAATAAATGTTATGAAAAAATAAAAATGTTTCATAATGAATATTTTTTATGTTGTAAAACACAAACATAATATTTTATATAAAACAAGTCAAATTTATTTTTAATACGCTGCCTTTATATGAGTTACGAAAATAACAGCTTCAGAACAATTTTTAAACCCAAACATTTTGACTTTAATATTACCTACAGGTCTAAAATGATGTTTACGGGCTCTTGTTTCACGGAAAATATAGGAAATAAGTTAGGAAAGTTAAAATTCAAAGTAAATATAAATCCGTTCGGAATTATTTATAACCCTGTTTCTGTTTTTGATTCTCTTAATTTTATTATCGATAAAACTTTATTTAAAGAAAAAGATTTGTTTTTTTATAATGAATATTGGCACAGCTTTTATCATCACGGTAAATTTTCGCATACTGATAAAGAATTAACATTACGCTCCGTAAACGAATCGATAAACAATGCTCACAATTTCCTTAAGGATTCCGATTTTCTTTTTATCACACTCGGCACTGCTTGGATTTACAGACACATAAAGACAGATATGACTGTTGCAAACTGTCATAAAGTTCCTTCATCAGAATTTAAAAAAATACTTTTAACAAGTGAAGAAATAAGCGAGAAATTTAATCTGATTATCCGGTGTTTACAGAGGTTTAATCCTAAAATAAAATTGATTTTTTCCGTAAGTCCGGTAAGACACCTTAAAGACGGATTTTCTGAGAATTTTTTAAGCAAAGCCGTTATCAGAACATCAATTGAAAGCATTATAAAAACAAGTAAAAATATTTATTATTTTCCGGCTTACGAGATACTGAATGATGATTTACGGGATTATCGCTTTTATGATATTGACTTGGTGCACCCTAACGAAGTTGCCGTTAATTATATCTTTAATTTTTTTCAAAAGTCTTTTTTTGATAACGAAACTTTGGCATTAACAAAAGAAATAAGTAAAATTATTTCTGCCGTATCTCATAAAATTTTTGTTTTAGATACCGAGCAAACACAAAAGTTCTTAAATTCCGGTTTAGATAAAATTAAAAAGCTTACCGAAAAACATCCTTATATTGACTTTGAAAATGAGAAAAATTATTTTTTGAAGCTTTTAAATCATCCGACTGAGCGATAAAACATTAAAGCAAATAATAATTTAACAAAAAAACCCGGCAAGAACTGCCGGGTCTTAAAACCATAAAAACACCAAAAAATTATTTAAGTTATCACTATTTTATTTACTGACTAAATTATTTTTAGCCTTTTCTTGTTTTGATATACGTGAAGTTTTAAAAAAGGTTTCAAAAAAAAGTTTATTTTATAAAAAAAAATCAGCAAAACTTAATATTCTGCTGATTTCTAATTTTTTACGAATTAATATTATTTTATAAGGATTTTGTTTATTATTTTTTCTCCTGTGTCTAAGGTAACCTGAACCATATACATTCCTTTTTTTAAGTTTCCCGTTTCAACTAAAATGTTATACGGAATATCTGTTTGATTGTTTACTGTCTTAATTTTTTGTCCTAAAATATTAATAACTTCAACTTTTTTAATCAGCCTGTCAGACTTAACATAAAATTTATTGTCAGTAACAGGATTGGGATAAATTATAATATCTGATTTCACGGCAATAACCGTATTCTTTTCTTGAAGCTGAACTGAATTTTGAGCATATGCAACATCTCCGAAAGAAAAAACAATTAAAAATATAAGTAAAACAGTAAAAAATCGTTTCATATTATCTAATCTTAGTCCATTTATATTATACGATGTTTTTCTGAAAAGGTTTCCATAAATCAAAAAAGTTTTTTTAAAAGCCTCTCTAAATCTTCGGGAGTATCAATTGATATGCTTTCCTTATCGGTAATATCTGTTTTTATTTTAAAACCGTTTTCAATCCACCTGTTTTGCTCTAAAGACTCCGCAATTTCCAATCCGGAAATATCTAAATTTGTAATCTTTTTCAGAATATCTCTCCTGTAAGCATATATCCCTATGTGTTTAAAATAATTATGTTTTAAATGCCATTCTTTTTTTTCTGCATTTCTTAAATACGGAATTGCAGAGCGGCTGAAATATATTGCCTTTTTATTTTTATCGAAAACAACTTTAGGCTTATTGGGATTAAAAATATCTTCATTTATATTAATTTTTTTGACCAAAGTAGCTATTTCAGTTTTGCTGTCATCAAAACAGGTAATTAATTTTTGCAAATGTTCTTTATGTAAAAAAGGCTCATCTCCCTGTATATTAATAACAATATCAAAAACCTTATTTTCGGCGGTTTCATATTTTTTCAGTGCTTCGGCACATCTGTCAGTTCCGCTTTTATGTTTTGCGGATGTCATAACAACCTTACCGCCGAAACTTACAACCTCATCATAAATCAATCTGTCATCAGTCGCAACAATAATATTTTCTAAAACTTCGGCACTGTTCTCATAAACTCGCCTTATCATAGTTTTGCCGCCTATATCTGCCAACGGTTTTCCCGGAAATCGCACAGAACCGTATCTTGCAGGAATTATTCCGATAACTTTCATATATTTTCAATTTAAATTTCGTGCCGAAATGTCATAAAAATCATACTTCATTTTTCAGAATACAAAATTAATGTATATTTTTACACAGTTTGCATAATTTAGGTAAAATTGACAAATTTGCAGACAATTTACTTTTTGTATTTAAAGATTAAGAATGACTGTACAACAAATAAAACAACGATTCGGAATTATAGGAAACTCTCCGGGGCTAAACAGAGCAATAGATATAGCCGTTCAGGTTGCACCTACGGACTTAACGGTTCTTATATCAGGCGAAAGCGGAACCGGAAAAGAAATATTTCCTCAAATAATACATCAACTGAGTTCAAGAAAACACAACTCTTATATTGCCGTAAACTGCGGAGCAATACCGGAAGGAACTATTGACTCCGAATTGTTCGGACACGAAAAAGGCTCATTTACAGGTGCCGTAAAAAGCAGAAAAGGATATTTTGAAGAAGCCGACGGCGGAACTATTTTTCTTGACGAAGTAGGAGAACTGCCTCTTTCTACCCAAGTTCGCTTATTACGTGTCTTAGAAACAGGAGAATACATAAAAGTAGGCTCTTCACAGGTTATGAAAACTAATGTAAGAGTAATTGCCGCAACTAACGTAAATCTTCAACAGGCAATTCATAACGGAAAATTCAGAGAAGACCTTTATTACAGGCTAAACACAGTGCCGATTATTGTTCCTCCCTTAAGAGAGAGAAAGGAAGATATTTATCTTATTTTCAGAAAGTTTGCCCGCGATTTTTCCGAAAAATACAGAATGCCTCCCGTAAAGTTAGAAGAAGATGCCGTTTACCTGCTCGAAAATTATATGTGGCGAGGAAATGTCAGACAACTAAAAAACGTAACGGAGCAAATATCGGTAATAGAAGAAAAGAGGACTGTAAATGCCGAAACGTTAAGAAAATATCTGCCTGATGAAGGAAGACATAATCTGCCTGCAATTTATGAAAATTCCGTAAATAAAGAAGACTTTGCAAATGAGAGAGAAATTCTTTATAAGATTTTATTTGATATGCGAAATGAAATAAATGAACTAAAAACCATTATCAGCCAAGTATCAAAAAATACGGGAACATCAGTCGCCGTATCTTCCGATATCTTTGAAAAACCGAATCAAAATATCGGTAACTCAAATTTTATTAAAAATACAGATAATTTTATTAATCCTGTTTCCGAAAAAAATAAATTCGAAAAAGATAAGTCTATGATAGAAGATACCGAAGAAATTATTGAAGAATCATTGTCTCTGAAAGATAAAGAAATAGAGCTGATAAAAAAAGCATTGGAAAAACATAAGGGAAAAAGAAAGTATGCCGCCGAAGAATTAGGAATTTCGGAACGAACTTTGTATAGAAAGTTAAAGGAGTATAACCTTACTACTTAAACATTTTGATTCAGACCCTATTACGATAACAATTTAAGATAATTAAAAAACAAAACGCTGCTTAAAAGAATATATATAATTTAATGAAAAAAAAGTTAATTTTAATATTAATTACTTTATCCGTCCTAAGTTCAGGATGCGGAATATACTCTCTTTCAGGCGCTTCATTAGACCCTAAAGACAAAACTGTTACTGTTAAATTTTTTCCGAACAGGGCTGCAGTTATCAACCCGAATCTCAGCCAGTTGTTTACCGAAAAACTAAAAGACCGCTTTATTTCACAAACAAGCCTGGAACTTGTTGATTTTAACGGAGACTTAGTTTTTGAAGGCGAAATAACAGGATATGACACAAAACCGGTAGCCGTAACAAAAGACGAACAAGCTGAATATAACAGACTGACAATAACAGTCCATGTTAAATACACAAGCATTAATAACCCTAAATTTAATTTCGATACAAACTTCTCAAGATATGCAGATTATGAAAGTTCAAAACTTTTGACGGATATAGAGGATGAACTTTCAGAACAAATAATTACGGAACTTATCGATGATATTTTTAACAAATCAGTAGTAAACTGGTAAAGAAAAAAACTTATGGAAATAAAAAACATTATAGAATATATTGAAGCGCCATACAATTTAAAGCAAGAAGACCTTGATAAATTAAGCGAAGTCGTAAAAAAATATCCTTTTTTTCATACAGCAAACTTACTTTACGTCAAAGCCGCAAATAATGTTAATATTGAAGATTACACTTCACTTGTAGCTAAAGTATCAGCTTCCGTACCTAACAGAGAACTGCTTTTCAACCTTATAAAACTTAAAGCTCCCGTAAAACAGAAGAAAGTAATAAAAGAAAAAAAAGAAGAAAGCGATACACGTAAAGAAATACGGGAAAGAATAAAAAAACGCCGCAAAAAACGAGTAATTCAAAAAGACAAAACATTACTGTCAGAACATGGTTTAAACATACACCAAAAACTTATAGAAAACTTTTTCATACCCGCAATAACCGAACTTAAAAAAAACAGCCAAAACATAGGACTAATGCCCGAACAGGTTGCCGAAATATTTGCAAAGCAAGAAGCAGGAACGATATCTGATAAAGATAAGAAAATAGAAGAGCGAGAAAAAAGACAGGCTGAAAGGGAAAAGAGAATGGCTGAAAAACGTAAACAACGTTTAGAAGAGAAAAATCTAAAAAGTGAAGAAGACATAAAAAAAGAAAAAGAAGATAGAGAATTAAGACGTTTAGCCCGAGAAAAACGTATGGAAGAAAGACGTAAACAGCGCAAATCAATGCCTGATGAAAGTATAGAAGCTAATACTGAAGAAAAAGAACAAAAAAGAGTTGCCCGAGAAAAAAGGTTAGAAGCACGACTAAAAAGACGCGAAGAAAAGAAAAAAGAAACAAAAGATAAACCTTCAGAGGAAATAACAATTATTCAAGAAACAACAACAGATGAAATAAAAATTGAAAAAGACGAAGTTGCAGAAATAACAAAAGAAAATGCACCTACCAATGAAAAAAAACAGGAAGACCCTTACACAAATATTATAAAAATAGGTTCCGATAAAAATAAACAGCCTGAAAATAAAGAAAAACCCTCAGATGATGACGATATTATTATCATAGTTGAAGAAAATACATCCGAGAAACCTGCAGAAAAAATAACAACAGAACAGCCGGAAAAAGAAATTATAATCTCCGCTGAGAAAACAGAAGAAAAAGTTCTGCCTGAGAAAAAAAATGTCAAAAAAATAAAAGAAGAAAACATTGTAATAACAGAAGAAATTACAAAAGTTGAAAAAAAAGAAGACATTACGGACAATACTGACGACATCGACAATATATATGATAAAATAATAAACTCCAAAAAACCGGCAAAGAAACAATCTTATGATTTCATTGAAATTAAAGATGACATTACCGGACAAGAAAAAGAAGAAAAAATTGAAACAACACCTGAAGAAGACGTAAAAATAAAAAGCGATATACACATATCTGCCGAACCTGAAAAACAAACAACCGACATAAAAAAAGAAGAAACTGAAACTCCAGAAATCGAATTTGAAATAGAAGACACAACAGGCACCCTTCAAGACAAAAAAGAAGAACAAGAAATTATCATTACCGGGGAAAATCTTAAAAAAGATGAAGAACACATAAAAGAGGATGAAGTTTTTGAACTTATTGACACTAAAGACGAAGAAGAAGAAAAAATACCGGAAGATAAAATAACTGAAGTCCCCGAAAAAACAAAGCAAAAAGACAAAAAAGAAGAACAGGAGGCAGAAGAATCCGAAAAAGCTTTAAAAGCGGCAGATACAGTTTTTGCACGAATTGAAGCATTTAAGAAAAAACGACATTTACTTAAAACTGACAGTAAGGAAACTGCAAAAGAAAAAGACGACAAAAAAGACCTGATAGAAAAATTCATAAAAGAAGAGCCTCCGGTAAAAAGACCCTCTCCCGATGAAGATATTGACGAAACAGTTGCCGAGATAGCAGAAAAAAAATCAGTGGAAAAAAAGCCTATTATTACCGAATTAATGGCAAGTATTTACGTTAATCAAGGCAAATTTGAAGAGGCAATCGAAATTTATGAAAAATTAATTTTGAAAAATCCGGAAAAAAAAGATTACTTTGCAGCCAAAATAAACGAAACTAAAAAACTAAAATAAATAAAAATGTTAACAATATCCATAATACTCATACTTCTTGTAAGCATATTGATGATACTTATCGTTCTGGCACAGAACTCTAAAGGAGGCGGACTGTCTTCAACATTCGGCGGAGGCGGACAATTAGGCGGCGTTGTCCAAACAAATAAATTTTTAGAAAAAACAACATGGACACTCGCAATAGCATTAATAGTTTTCAGCATAACGGCAAGTTTGTCACTCGACAGACCAAAAGAAAACCCCGAGTCTAAAATCCAAAAAGAATTAATGGAACTAAATCAAACAAGCATTCCGCAAATTCCGACACAACAACAAGTTGACGAATTTAAAAAGAACGAAAAGAAAAATAACAATAACTGATTTCCTTACGGAAAATGTCACATAAAAAACCGGCTCATATGCCGGTTTTTTTATTTTCGTCCTTAAGTATGTCAATTTGTCAATCTGCTGACAAAAAAATAAAAACCGTTTTAATTTTATAAATAATTAATAATCAAGATATAACAATATTTACAAAATAAAACAAGCCTTTCTTTATGAACTTTCGTCAAGCTGAAAATGCTTTTTCTTTTTTGGCATATTTTATGTAAAACCGGAGTAGTAAAAACAGAAATTTATAAACAAAAAAATAAGATAAAATGGCTAAAGAAATTTTATTTGACATTGAAGCAAGAGATGCACTAAAAAAAGGCGTTGACCAGCTTGCAGATGCAGTTAAAGTAACATTGGGTCCGAAAGGACGAAACGTAGTAATAGAAAAATCATACGGAGCACCGCAAGTTACAAAAGACGGAGTTACCGTTGCAAAAGAAATTGACTTACCCGATCCTGCAGAAAATGTAGGAGCTCAAATGGTCAAAGAAGTAGCTTCTAAAACCGGAGACGATGCAGGTGACGGAACAACAACCGCCACCGTTTTAGCACAATCAATAATTAACGTAGGGCTTAAAAACGTTACCTCAGGTGCAAACCCGATGGATTTAAAAAGAGGTATCGACAAAGCCGTTAAAGCTATTGTAGAAGGTCTCAAAAATCAATCGCAGGAAGTATCGGTCGACAGTGACAAAATAGAACAAGTTGCAAAAATTTCTGCAAATAACGATGCAGAAATAGGCAAACACATTGCCTCCGCAATGAAAACAGTTCAAAAAGACGGAGTAATTACCGTGGAAGAAGCAAAAGGTATGGAAACATACGTTGAAACCGTTGAAGGTATGCAATTCGACAGAGGTTATATCTCACCTTATTTCATTACCGATACCGACAAGATGGAAGCCGTTCTCGAAAACCCTTACATCTTATTACACGACAAAAAAATATCGGCAATGAAAGACATCATGCCGGTTCTTGAACCTGCGGCACAAGCAGGTCGCCCCTTAATGATTATCGCCGAAGACATTGACGGAGAGGCTCTTACAACTCTTGTAGTTAACAAATTAAGAGGCACAATAAAAGTTGCGGCTGTAAAAGCTCCCGGATTCGGCGACAGAAGAAAAGCAATGCTTGAAGATATTGCAATACTTACCGGAGGAACCGTTATAACCGAAGAAAAAGGATTTAAACTTGAAAATGCTACTCTTGAAATGTGCGGTTCTGCCGAAAAAATAGTAATGGATAAAGACAACACCACCATAGTAAACGGTTCCGGCGACCCCGAAAATATAAAAGCAAGAGTAAACGAAATAAAAATTCAGATAGAAAATACAACTTCAGATTACGATAAAGAAAAACTTCAGGAAAGATTAGCAAAACTCGCAGGAGGTGTTGCCGTAATTTATGTCGGAGCAGCCTCAGAAGTTGAAATGAAAGAGAAAAAAGATCGTGTTGACGATGCTTTAAGCGCAACAAGAGCCGCCGTTGAAGAAGGAATTGTTCCCGGAGGAGGCGTTGCATACATCAGAGCTCTCGACAACCTGAAAAACCTTAAAGGTGAAAACGATGATGAAAATATAGGAATCGAAATAGTAAAACGAGCCGCAGAAGAACCGTTAAGACAAATAGCAAAAAATGCAGGTAAAGAAGGTGCCGTAATAGTTCAAAAAGTAAGAGAAGGAAAAGACGATTTCGGTTACAATGCAAGAAAAGACGAATTTGAAAACCTGCTCAAAGCCGGAGTTATAGACCCGACTAAAGTTACACGTATCGCGCTTGAAAATGCAGCTTCAATTGCAGGAATGCTGCTTACAACCGAAACATTAATGTTCGAGAAAAAAGAAGAAAATCCGGCACCCGCTATGCCGCCGGCAGGAATGGGCGGAATGGGCGGAATGATGTAAG
>JALSMF010000372.1 GCA_026987795.1 Bacteroidales bacterium | reverse complement strand
GAGCCGGAATATTTTCATTACTTATAACATTTGCTGTTGTAATATAAATTGAGTTATTTGTTTTTTGAATAACCAATAGTCCTTCATCGGAAATATTATTATTATCGGCTATATCTTGGTGCCTGATAACATTTTGTAAAGATTCTATAAGAAAATAAGAGATTCTGTTCCTGTAAGCACTTGTCTCTTCATCACTTACAAATTTTGCCTCATTAAGACTCAGAATATTTTCGGTAATATTTTCGGAAAAATGTCCTCTGTAAACAAATTCAAAATAATCTTTGTCAGAATACTTAGTTAAATCATATGCAAGTTCAGCCTGGCTTATATTATACCGGTTATCATCCATTTAATTTTACAGTATTTATTAAATTTTTACATTAAATATTGCTATTTTATATGTTTTTTGCCTGCAATATATTTATTTTTTTCCTTTAGATTTCCGTTTTTATCAAATATTTTCCAAACACCGTCTTCCTTCCCGTTTATAAATCCCCCCTCTTGCTTTATTTTGCCGTTATTGAAATAAACTATCCATTTCCCTTCATATTCTCCTTTAAGGTAATTTCCTTCGGCAAACAATTTTCCGTCAGGGTAAAAGGCTTTCCAAAATCCCGTACGTAAATTATCCTTATATTTGCCGTATTCTGCCGGTTGTCCGTTATTGTGATAAGATTTATACTCTCCGTTTAATGCCCCGTTTTTATAATTATATTCTGCCATTAAAACACCGTTTTCGTAATAAGCCGTAAGTTTTCCGTCCAAAAGACCGTTTTTATAAAAACTTTTTCGTTCGATATTGCCTGACTTATAATAAACATATAAGGTGTCCGAATAAAGACCTTCAACTTTTTTCCCTCTGTAATTTAATTCTCCGGTATCATAATACGATTCCCACAGACCGTTTTCCTTACCGTAAACATAGTTTTGCACTTCGCTTAATGTCCCGTCATTTCTGTATCTAAAAACTTTTCCGTTTAACAAACCGTTTTCGTAAAACCCCTCACTCTTAATATTTCCGTTTTTGTAATATGTAACGATTTTGCCGTCAGGAAAACTGTTTTTATAAACTCCCTCCTGCTCTTTTTCCCCGGATATGTAATAATGAAGAAATTTACCGGTCCTTTTATTTTTTCTAAAATTTATTTCAGACTTTATATTACCGTTTTCATAATAAATTTTCCATTTGCCTTCCGTAAGATTATCAGCAAACTCCCCTTCCTGCAAAATATTTCCGTTTTTTCCGTAAAATTTATAATTACCGTGTTTTACGGTATCTTTATCGTTTACGAATGCAAAATATTCTTCTTTTACAACAGAATTATTTTTATCATAATATGTTTTTATAAACTCCTGCCCGAAAAGCGAAAGATTCAAGAAGAACAAACTTGTTGAGAATATTAAAATTCTTTTAATCACTTTTTATTATCTGAATTTTCATTTTCATCCTTTTTCGGTAATATAATCAGCGGCTTATTTAATCTGGTTCCTTCAATAGTAATGTCTTTTCCGTAATCAAGAAGAGCTACAAAAGAGTATTTTCCTGCAGGCAATGTATTCGGTAATTTAAATTTCACCTCACGCTGAAAACCCGGAAAAGATTCAAAGTAAATAGGTTCAAATTCAAATTCTTCTGCCGTTCCCAAATTTGAGGCGATAAAAGTAACTTTACATTTTGCAATATTTTTCCCCTGATTTATAACATCTGCAATAAAATATCTGTTTAGGGTATCAATACTGCTTACCTCTCTCAGATCTTTAATTTTAAGCTTCGGCTTTAAATTTACCACGGGGTCTCTGTAAACTTCAACAGAAATACGCCCACTGACCCTTACACCGGCACCGAACCCCTGATCAACGTCAAAACTTGTTTTTTCATGCACGGTTTGAACATACATTAAAGCCCACCTAGTTGAATAATCATCAACCGGAGGCTGCATCGTTATTTTAATCAAAACTTGTTCGTTAGGATTTATATCAAAGAAAGTTTTTTCCGGTGTTATCCATTCCGTACAAGATGTTTTAGAAGAGTTTCTTTCAATTGCCTGTTTATTACCGTATTTATCAATAACAAAATCAGCAAATGTTATCATAAAAGAGGTTCTGAAATTAGAATGATTTTTAACAGATAAAACTTTCGTTTGAGAATCCTCCGGGTCTACCTTAAAGTTTATTTTTACCGGAGCCACTTCAAAATCTTGGGACTTAACCTGTAAAGATAAAAAAAGAATAAATACAGATAACAGAAACTTATTATTCAGCATTTTTTGGGGTTTTTATAAAAAAATATAGCTTTAGATTTTCAAATATAAATATTAATTATTAATTTTCATAATTATTTGAGCCTCATAAAACCTAAACACCAAGGACAACAAACACCTAACTGTTGATATTTAACATGTTACAGTAAACAACAATTTAAATTAAACCGTAATTTAATATAAACCATCTGCAAAATGCACATAATAAAACACCAAATTTTATTTAAGCTTAGTATTATAACATTATTCTTTTTATATTTTTTTTCTGTTTCTGATGCTCAAATATCAAAACAAGACGAAAAAACACTTAAAAAATTTACAGATAAGGCAAATGAATACTTAAGTAACGATAATTACGGCGATGCAGCAGCCGCATATTATAAAGCAGGACTGTTTTGCTTTGAAAAAAATTCAGGAAAAAAAGCAATACCTTATTTAAAAGAATCTGCAAACTTATACGGGAAAAATAAAGATTTTAAAAAGGTAATGAAAATATACAGTAATATAGGTCTTATTTACGCAAATATTGATGAATATGAAAAAGCCCTTTTATATTTTCAGCAAAGCCTTAAAATAAGAAAAAGCATAGGAACACAAAAAGATATTGCATCCGGACTTTTGGATTTAGCGTACATTCTATCAGTACGAAAAGATTATAAGAATGCAATTATGAATATATTAAAAGCCCTTGATATCGCTAATAAAAATCAAGAGTCAAAACTTGTTTTAATGAGCTACAAAATGCTGGCAGACAACTATCAAAAAGCCGGAAATATGCAAAAAGCCGCAGAATATATGGATAAATTTGCTTCTTACAGACAACATTTTGAAAAAAAACAAACAAAAGAGCGTGTAAGCGAAGAGCGTATAAAATCAATTGCAGAAATACGAATGAAAGAAGCTGAAACAAAAGCAAAGCAGTTAGAGCTTGAACTTATAAGAAAAAATAAAGAAATTGCAGAAGATACATTAAACAGAAAGTTAAAAGCTCAACAAGACTCACTGATTATTGCAGAAGCAAAAATAGCTCTTGAAAAAACGAAACTTGAAAAAGCTGAAAAAGACAGGCTGCTGGCAGAAGCAAAAGCAAAAGAAGAAAAAGCAACCCAAAGATTAATTTACACACTTGGAGCCGGAGTTATTACAATAATTTTAATAATTGCTTTCGGTCTGATTTTAAACATCAGAAGACGAAAAAAACATAACAAACAACTAAGAGAAACCAATGAGGAAATTGAACGGCAAAAAAGAAACGTAGAGCTGAAAAACAGAGAACTGACAAATGCTTTTAATAGAATTGAAGAACAAAATAAAGACATAAATGCCAGTATCAATTACGCCGTAAATATCCAAAAGTCAATGCTCCCGAGTCAAAGCTTACTTCAAAAATTTATACCGGAATCATTCATCCTGTTTAAACCGAGAGATAAAGTAAGCGGTGATTTTTACTGGTTCAAAAATATTATTGTAAACCCGGGTAAAGCCGATGCCCACAACAGAATATTTATATCAGCTATCGACTGTACCGGGCACGGTGTTCCGGGAGCATTCCTTTCAATGTTGAGTTACAACTTACTGGACAATATAGTGGAGCAAAAAAAAATATACAAGCCCGGAAACATTCTTGATGAGCTTCATTCCGGAGTAAGAAAATCATTAAGGCAAAATGAATCTAATAACAGAGACGGAATGGATATGGCTCTTTGCTCTTATATTCCCGAAAGTAATCTTCTGGAATTTGCCGGAGCAAAAAACCCTTTAGTCTATATAAAAAATAATAAACTGCACAGGGTTAAAGGTAATATTAAACCAATAGGCGGCATTATTTACGATAAGAATGAAAATGCAAATTTCACAACAAAAAGCATAGAAATTGACAGCCCTACTACTGTATATATATTTTCTGACGGATATGCCGACCAGATAGGCGAACAGACCGGACGAAAACTTATGACCAAATTTTTCAGAAGTCTGTTGGCTGATATACACGACAAACCACTTGATAAACAAAGAGAAATATTAAGTTTATTCTTAAAAAAATGGCAAGGAAAGTTAGAGCAAGTTGATGACATTGTCATTATCGGCTTCAAACTTTTCCCTTTATAATTTTGTTTTTATATCTTTTTATATTAATTTTAGCAGGTAAATATTTTTTTAAACCAAAAAATACCATATTATGAAAAAGTTAACTATTTTAATTACAGCGGTTTTATTTTCAATTACCGGTGTCTTTTCTCAGCCCGTTTCTGATTCCGGAGTCATCCCCGTAGGTGTAACGCTTAACTCAATTCTAAGGCTTAATATTACAAGCGGCGGAAACTTGGAATATGTTGTGAATACCATAGACCAGTACACTAACGGAATTGCCCAAAATGCTCGTTATGACACACATTTTACTGTAGCGTCATCCGTAGATTTTGATGTTACACTAACAGCAGATGCAGCTACATTTATAGGAGTAGATGATGCTGCTCACACAATCCCTCTTGACAACTTGGGGTACCTTGTTGTTGCAGATGCAGGAGCAACCGGTTCTAACGGAGTAAATTGGGATTTGCCTGCCGCCGTAGTCCCGTTAACAAATGCTGCAGCCCCTATTGTAACATCAAACTATCCCGGACTCGGAGCCGGAGATATTACTCAAAATGCTTTTGTAATACAATGGAGATTAGGAACAGGCGAAGGCACAATGAATGCAACATCACTGCTGCAACAAAGTATTACATCCGACAGATATGTCGTAAATGCAATTATTCAACTGTCACAACATTAGTATAAAATCATTATTTTTGAGGAAAAAATTCGAGATGTTCCGGTATAATGCCGGATTTTCCTTAATATTATCAATATTACAAATTGATAAACGGGAGTGTTATGAATAAGTTGCTGATTGTGGTTTTTGTTATATTGTTTTTCGGCAATTATGCTGCCGGACAAAACACTACATCAAGATTAACCATTGAATCCGGCGGTTCTGTCAATTTTTATTTTAACTCTCTGGAAAAATATAAAAACGGTATAACTTACACCGACTGGACAAAGCTGAGAATCTATTATAATGATACTACAGATGCAGGCGGAATCGGAATTTATCCGACTTGGAAGTTAGATGTTAAGGCTTTAAGCCCGACAATTGACGGAGATGCAGGAAACACATTGAATTTGAATACTATTGAATTAGAAGCAACCGGAAACCCCGGCAGCACCGGGGTTCAGGCTCTGAGTAATATTGATGTTTCGCTTATTACGGGAGGAGCAATTACAGCCCCTGCTGCTACCGTTATTTTTATTACATATAATTGCGGTAAAAGTATACTGACTCCAAACTCACTAATAGGAAAAAATCCCGACCATTATGTAATAGATATAGTTTTTACTCTCGGCAGAAATTAATCATAAACTCAAAAATATGATATTGAACAATAATATATTATATTAAATTCGGCAGAATTACGTAATTTATGACATACTTGAGAAAATATTTACTGCTTCTGTTTTTTATAACATTTATTGTAAAACTTACAATCTGCCAAAACACACTGAAAAAGGGAGATATTGAAGTCCGATTTTTAAAAGACCAAGTTGAAGTCAAGCAAGGGAAGTCTTTCTTTGACATTCTGTATATTAAAAATAAAACAAATAATCCCGTAACACTTAATGTTCAGTTTAATACACCAAAAGACTGGAAAATTATAGGGAACTCTATGGAAAAAATAACCTTACAGGGTTATGCCGAGATTTCAATTCCTGTAAGAGTCAGTCTGTCAAAAAATGCTGACGGAGGAGTCGGGTATGCAATTGTCGCAGTAATTAATAACGAAAAAGGTTCCGTATATAATACCGTATATGCCTTTGTCAAAATACCTGTAATTTCTTCAGTAAACATAAAAACGGATAAAACATCTGCATTTTTCAACCAAAAAGAACTTAAGTCAAATTTTGCAATCACAATTGAAAACTCCGGAAATGTTGACGAACTTATCAACATTCAGTTTACTCCCGACAAAAGTATTACTGTTACAAAAAATAAAGAAGAGCTGACGATTGATAAATTAAACATAAAATCGGGAGAGACCGTAAAATTAGAATATGAAGTAAAATTAAACAGTGAAATTGATTACAACAAATATCGCGTTCATAAACTGAATATAAATATTAATAAGCGGGATTCTGTCATAAAAAAAGCAATTTGGTTCAAATACATAAACTGGAAATATAAAAACGAAATGCCCGAATATAAAAAGCCGCTAAGCATAGAACTTACCGCTTATAATATATTCGGAACTACCGCTCCTGTTTACATAGGAAGAGTTTACGGAAATATACTGTTAAAAAACCAAAAAGACATTTATTATTCTTTTGAAAATTATAACCGTAAAACCGGTGCCGATCTATGGGTAAACAGTCGCTTAGAAACCAAATTCAGCACAAGAAAAACATCTGTTTTTTTGGGAGATTATACAGGAAATTTTGAACACAGTATGTACGGCAGAGGAATAGCCGTTTCCCAAAAGTTAGGAAAGAATAACAATATAATTAAAGGTGTTTTTACTAAACGTGTTGTTCGTAATATACAAAACTATGCCGGTTCTTATACCCATAATTTTCAAAAATTGTTTGCATTAGAGTTTGGCGGGGTTTATTCCGAAAATACAGATTACGGAGATAACTTCAAGCTCGGGTTTGCAAAATTAACAACAAATATCGCAAAAAACAGTGTAATGCTGATAATAGGAAACAGTGAATCCGACTACAGAAGATTTACAGAAAATATTACATACAAAGGTTGGGGATACAGAGCAGGTTTCAGCGGAAGAATTAAAAAAGCAACTTTCAATTTCAGAAGTGAATACGGAACACCTCATTATTTCGGATATTCTCAGGGACGCCAATATTCTGAAGGCTTAATAAATGCTTATCTCAAAAAAAATAAAATCATCAATATTCAAATATTCAACCAAAGCTACAGACCTTTTGTTTATACAGATGACGGAATTTCAACAGACAGATTCTCAAAATTCAGAAAAGTAAAAACTATGTTCGGTTATTATACCCCTAAAAATGTATTTTTATATGCAGGTCCTGTTTTTGACGAAGAAAATTCTAATAATTTTGTTTATTTAAGCACTGAAGATATTTTCGGAACTTACACCGGATCACTTGAAGCCGGTGCACGAATTTATAATAAATTTACCGACAACTCATTTACTTTTTCTGCAAAATACGGCATTACGTCTGTTTATAATTATTCATTGTATCTCAACGGTGTTTCTTACGAAGGAAGACTCGGAGAACGCCAATACAATGTTGCACAAATTACGGCAAGTTTTAAACAGAAAAGTTTCGGTGTTCATTTAATATATCATCTCGGTCCGTATAATATTTCACAACAATTTTCCTATTTTTATTCACTAATATACTCAAAGTCATTAAATATAATTCCGTTTTACGAAAAATATATAATAAATAACAAATTACTTCTTACTCTCAGAGGCTCATACATAAACAACCTGTCATCCGAAAACAGCAGGATAAATCTTAATACCGGCGTAAGATGGTTTGCAGGAAAAGGATGGACAGTAAATTTTCTTAACACCTCATCATTTCATCGCGTAAATAATAATTCGGGTTCAAACACATTTACATCCTCATATTTTGAATTTGGCATTAATAAATCGTTCGATATACAACAACCCAGGCTTAAGTATTACAAATACACGGCAGTTTTCTACAAAGACCTTAACGGCAACAGAATGCACGATGCAAATGAACCCGGAGTTGCCGATGTCCTTGCGGAAATAAACCGTGCATACCCGGAAAAAGATTTAATAAACAAAAATTATAACGGTGAATTTTTAGCAAACGAATTATATTCTAATGAAGAAGGAAAAATAGAGTACGATAATATAGCCGAAGGCGAATACAAAATAAAATTTACACCGCAAGATAACGGAAACGAACATTTTGAAACAGAAGGAACCGTTAAATTTTTCAATGCAAATAAAGATACGGTAATGTATATCCCTTTTATGGAACGAAATAAACTGTTCGGAAGAATATCTCTGCACCGTTCAAAACATTCGGCTCTCGGCGAAATACCTCTCGATAATATAAAAATTACCGTTGAAGGAAGCGGAAAAACATACTCCACACTTACAGATAAAGAAGGATATTTTGAAATGTATATTCCTGTTTCCGACTATTACAAAGTAAAAGTAAATAACATATTCAGAGAACATTTCAGCTTAAGACAAGAGTATTACATTGTAAAATTTAACGGTTACAAAAGTTTTGAAATAAGCTTTGATTTTGACGAAAAAGAAAGAAAAATACATTTCGACGAAAGCGATTTTCTCATAACAGACGAAGACGAAGCAGACAAAGATTTTACTTTTGATGATATAAAAGTCATAAAACAAACTAATCTGAAAGGTATTATAAAAGACGCAAACTCGCTGCTGCCCCTGCATGCAATTGTTACCGTTTATAACAGCACAACCAATGAACTCATTTCCGAAACCGCATCCAGCCGAAGAACAGGTGTTTACTTCACTTCATTCTTTGCCGGAGACAATTATGCAATTAAAGTAAAAGCAAAAGGATACTGGACATATACAGAAGACCTTTATATAAATCAAATAACGACCTTTGACAATATCGACAAAGACGTTCTTATGCAGAAAATATACATTGATGAAGAAATTAAAACCGAAAATCTTAAGTTTAAACCAGAAAGTGCAGAGTTATCACCTTTAGCCAAAGCAGAGCTTGACAATATTATTTCAGTTTTATTTTTAAATCCGGATATAATTATTGAAGTAAACGGTCATGTTGACGATATGGAAGCCCTCTCCGTTGACGGCAGAAAACTGTCCGAAGCAAGAGCAAATGCCGTTGCAGGATACTTAATTAAAAACGGGTTATCCGAAAAACGCATAAAAATAAGAGCCGTATCAAACTCTGACCCAAAATCACACACTGACTCTCCCGAAGGACGAGCTCAAAACAGGCGTGTAACCATAAAAGTAGCAGGATTCTAAAACCGTCATAAAAAAGAGGCATCAATTTATTATCGTGCCTCTTTTTATTATCATACAAGTTTTATTTTAAAATCTGAAAGTATCTTTATCTGAAATTTTATCAGCAATTCCTGAATTTTGTTTTTTATCCGTAAAAACTTTAATTTTAGAAGAATCTGCAGGAATATCAACAGTTCCCTTTTTCGGAACAGCAATACTCGGAGCTATAACTAAAGCTACGATAGACATCAGTTTTACTAAAATATTTAAAGAAGGACCTGATGTATCTTTCAGCGGGTCTCCTACCGTATCTCCTACAACTGTTGCCTTATGCATTTCCGAACCTTTTTTAAATTCTTCACCGTCATCACATTTAACACCTTCTTCTACCATTTTTTTTGCATTATCCCAAGCTCCGCCTGCATTTGCCTGAAAAATAGCCATTATAACACCAACCGAAGTAACTCCGGCAAGAACACCTCCCAACACTTCAGCACCTGCAACAAAGCCCACTATCGTCGGAACAGCTAAAGCTAACAATCCCGGCAAAACCATTTCTCTGAGTGATGATTTAGTTGAAATCTCAACACATTTTTCGTATTCGGCTGAACCGTCTGCTTTCTTCAAAATTTCTTTTTCCTCATTTGTCGCCCCCGAAACATCTCCGTCATATTTTTTAATTATTACTAACGCTTCTTTCAGAACAGGAATATCCTTAAATTGCCTCCTCACCTCAGTTATCATCTTACCGGCAGCCCTTCCGACAGCCCCCATTGCCAATGCGGAAAAGAGCATAGGCAGCATTGCACCGAAAAACAAGCCTGAAATTATATAAGGATCTGCCAAGTCGATAACGGTTATATTTGCCTGCTGCATAAATGCCGTAAACAACGCAAGAGCTGTTAGCGCTGCCGACCCTATAGCAAATCCTTTTCCTATAGCTGCTGTTGTATTACCTACGGCATCCAGTTTATCGGTTCTGTCTCTTACCTCAGGGTCCAGTTCTGCCATTGCCGCAATCCCGCCGGCATTATCAGCAATCG
>JALSMF010000371.1 GCA_026987795.1 Bacteroidales bacterium | reverse complement strand
AATTTTTCCCGATAAGGAACACTTCGGTCGTATTTTCAGGAATAATGCAAAAATGTCAGCATCCGGAATTATTCAGATTGCTGCAATTATGGGGAGTTGCGTTGCCGGAGGTGCTTATTTACCTATTATGTCTGATGAAGCAATTATCGTAAATAAAACCGGTTCCATATTTTTGGCAGGCTCGTATTTGGTTAAGTCGGCAATAGGAGAGGAGGTTGATAACGAAACTCTCGGAGGTGCAACCACGCAAACCGAAATATCCGGAATTTTGGACTATAAAGTTGAGAGTGATAAAGAAGCGCTGGATTTAATAAGAGAACTGATTGATAAAACCTGCATACAAGATAAAAAATGCTGTCTTGACAGAAAAGAACCGATATTACCTAAAAAAGACCCTGAAGAAATTTACGGAATACTACCGGCGAAACGTGAAACTCCGTATGAAATAAGAGAAATAATAGAACGTATCGTTGATAATTCGGAATTTACCGAGTATAAACCAAAATACGGCAAAACAATAGTTTGCGGATATGCTCGAATTGACGGCTGGCCCGTAGGTATTGTCGCCAATCAACGCACCATACAAAAAACGGCAAAAGGCGAAATGCAGTTCGGAGGTGTTATTTATTCTGATTCGGCAGATAAGGCGGCACATTTTGTTATGAATTGTAATCAAAAGAAAATACCGATTGTATTTTTTCATGATGTTACGGGGTTTATGGTAGGCAGCAGGTCGGAGCAGGGAGGAATAATAAAAGACGGAGCTAAAATGGTTAATGCCGTTGCCAATTCGGTTGTCCCGAAATTTTCGGTTGTAATCGGAAATTCTTACGGAGCCGGAAATTATGCCATGAACGGCAAGGCATACGACCCGCGATTGATTGTAGCCTGGCCTTCGGCAAAAATTGCCGTTATGAGCGGAGCAAGTGCAGCCAAAACTCTTCTGCAAATACAAGTTGCCTCGTTAAAAGCTAAAGGTGAGGAAATCACAAAAGAAGCTGAAGAAAAGTTGCTTAATGAGATTCAAAAACGTTATGATGAGCAAACAACACCTGTATATGCTGCAAGTCGTCTGTGGGTTGATGCCGTAATTGACCCTCTCGAAACCAGAAGCGTAATTTCAAAAGGTATTGAAGCGGCATCGCATAATCCTGTTAACGAAGATTATAAAACAGGAGTTATAAGAACTTAAAAATACATTATAATATCTTGACATTAAATTTTACAAGTCTTAACTTTACAGTAAGAATTCAATAATACAAAAAAACTGTATAAACTATGGGTGTAACAATAAAATTTAATAATGATATAAATAAGGAATTTGCTGATACTTTAAGGCAAAGAGTAAATGATTATTTTAAAACAGAACAAATTTCTAAAGCCGGAGGAAATAAAATAGTCTTTAAAACAGTTATTTTTACAACTTTGTATTTAGGCTCTTATTTTTTGATAATAAGTAATACTTTAGATTTATACTTAATGTGGATTCTTTCCGGAGTTATGGGATTGGCGGCGGCAGGTATAGGTATGTGTGTTATGCACGATGCTAATCACGGTTCTTACTCTGATAATAAAAAAATTAACAGAATTATAAGCTACTCAATGGAGATTCTCGGAGGGAGTTCTTTAAACTGGAGAATTCAGCATAATAAACTGCACCATACTTTTACTAATATCGAAAATGCTGATGACGATATAAGTTCGCGTTCTTTATATAGGTTTACAAAAGGGGCAAAACTTAAAAAATTTCATAAATACCAATATATTTATATGTTTTTTTTGTACGGACTGATGACGTTTACATGGCTTTTTATTGCTGATTTTTTTCAGTTAATACGTTACAATAAAGAAGGCTACATTGCAGGAAAGGAAGATTTTAAAAAGGAATTTGTGAAGCTTATATTTTTTAAAATTTTATATTTCGGATATATAATCATTTTGCCGCTTATTTTTGTTGATATTGCTTGGTATCAATACATTATAGGGCTTTTTACAATGCAGTTTATCTTGGGCTTTGTTCTTGCCGTAACATTCCAGTTAGCACATTTAGTTGAAAAAACAGATTTTCCGGTTCCTGAAAATAATAAAATAAATAACAATTGGTTTGTTCATCAGCTTGAAACAACTGCTGATTTTGCTCAAAGAAATAAATTGCTTACTTGGTATACCGGAGGACTTAATTTTCAGACAGAACACCATCTTTTTCCTAAAATAAGTCACATACATTATCCCGAGCTTGCAAAAATTGTCCGAAAAACTTGTAATGAATACGGTATAAGATATAATGTTTATGAGTCGCTTTCGGAGGCACTCTATTCTCATATAAGGATGTTAAAAAAACTCGGAAAAAAATTGTAAAAAAGGCTGTCTTTTTCCGGGACAACCTTTCTTCATAATTTTTTCTGTTTTTACAGTCTTAAGCCCAAAGTAACCTTAATAAATTGTTTTGAGTTGTTTACTTCAGCTGCCGGCTCTGTTTTATCTCCCATAGGGTCGTAAGGAAAAACATTTGCAGCCTGATACATATTGAGAGTTTCAGAGGAACCTGCATATGAATATGAAAAATCTATAAACGAATGTTCGCCGGCAAAGCCTATACCGCCCGAATATATTGATTTTGCCCCGTCAAACAGGTTTATGTCCGCCTTATACGGGCTTGTATAAACAGCATAGCCTCCTCGTAATTTCACAGAGCCGAAATTAAATTCAATACCTGTTCTGAAAGAATGGGACTCCTTAAATAAATCTCTTATTGTATAATTCTCGTTATCAAAAGAATAGTCAGAATAATAATCGGGTTTCAGTGTCATTCTTGAATAATCTGTATACTCGTAATCAAGAGTAAATGTTATCGGGACCGTATAAAATTTACCTATTTCGTATGAATCCAAAATAAAGGCAATTCCTGCGTTTGCTCTGAAAGGAGTTTGGAGTTTCCAAACAAAAATATTTGCCGTATCGGGTTCATAATCATAATATCCGTTATCATCGGCAACTGGATATTCTGCATACATTGATGTGATGTATTCATCGTCAAATTTATATCCGCTTGAGGTGTGAACGGCACCTCCGATTCTTAAAAACTTAAAAGGCTGATAAATAAAGCCGAATTTTCCGTTAATTCCGTTTCCTTCGGATATTAGAGTTTGCTTGTAATCTAACCTGTCAGGGTTAACCTGAATACTGTCGCCGGGATTATTATTGTCCGGAGCATAAATAATCGGAAAGTTACTTTCGGAATAAACCGATTCTTCTCTGTAGTTAACAGATGTAAGCCCTAAACTTACTCCGAGGTACAGCTTGTCGGCAATATTTCCTCCGAGAGAGAAGGTAAATTCTCCGCTTCCTCCTTTTGTTGCAACTTCGTTTCTTTGAGATTCTCCGTATGTTTTGTCATCGGTAACAAAAGTGTAATACTCTTGATTTGCGTCATCGTAGTTAAGCAGCCATGCCCTCCATGCCAAGTCTTCTCTGAAGGCACTGTATCTGTCTGAATTTGCGTTATAAACAAAATAATCCAAAATTGAACTTTCGTAATTTGTTCCGGAAACAACGGTATGCTTTCGGTAATCGTTATAAGAATTATATGATATTCCGAAGTTTATTGTTTTGAAAAGTCCTGAAGATTGTTTTACGCCCGCGTAAGCAATATTTGAAAAAGTAAAACCGTATTTATTTTCATTTCTGATATTACCAAGATAATTTGCTTCGGAATTATTTATTATAAAATTAGGTGTCAGGGTAAACTTAGAACTCTTAAAAACAGCAATTCCGGCAGGGTTTACCGTTATTGCCGATAAATCTGCTCCGAGAGCCGAAAGAGAATTTCCCATTGCATCGGACTTTGCTGTTCCGGAATAATATTGTCGGCTGTATCTGAGTGCATCAATGTGATTTTGAGCGAAAGATAAACTTACGAATAAAATCAGCACCAAAGCTGTTAAAAATTTTCTGTAAATCATTTGTGTTTTTTTTGATAGAATATAAATAAAGGTATGGCTTTTACAATTAAGGGATAACCACCGTTTTTTGTTTTGATGATTACCCCGTAAAACTGTTATCTTCCGGAACGTGACGATCGACTTCCGCTTGAACGACTTCCGCTTGAGCGAGAACTTCCGGAACGACTGCTTCCGCTGCTGTAGCTTGAACGACTGCTGCTGCTGCCGTAACTTGAACGAGAACTGCTTGAGCGAGAACTTCCGGAATTATAGCTTGACCTGTTTCCCGAAGAGCGACTGCCCGTATTATAGCTTCCTCCGCTTCTTGAATTTCTGCTGCTATAGTTAGAACTGTTGTTTGTTCTGGGTTTTGAATAAGACGAATTGCTTCTTTCGGAGCGAGAACGATTGTTGTAATTAGGGCTTGAGCTTGTATTAGGTCTGCTGTAGTTTGACCTTGCATTATTGGTTCTTGAGCTATAATTATCCGAACGGTTATTTCGTGTATTCCCGGAGTTGTAATTTGTTCTTGTATTACTGTTTCTTGAAGAATTTCTGTTATACGAACTGCTTACACTTGCAGAACCTCTTCTTACGGTATTTCGGTTTATGTTATTTCTTGAGTCTGTTCTGTTTGTGTTGTTTCGGGTGTCAACTCTGTTCGGGTTAGTTCCGTGATTAACTCTGTTATTATTAATCCTCGGATCTGTTCTTTCCGTATTTGTTCCGCTATTAACACGATTGACATCAGACCTTCTGATATTAGAGTTTCTGTTTGATACTGAAGAATTTCTTACGGCATCAGTTCTGCTGTCCGTTCTTTTGTTTATGTCGGTTGTCGTATTATTTGTCGGAGTGTGTCTTACGGCATTGTTTCTGGTTCCGCTGCTTCTTTCACCTGCATTTGTTCTGTATCTGTTTCCGTAAGCATAATTATTTTTATAATATCTGTCATTATAATAGGGAGAATAATATCCGTAATTATAATAACCTCCGTATCCCCAACTGTCGTAATATCCGTCTGAGTATCCGTCCCAGTATCCGTTGTTATACCCGTTCCAGTAACTGCCGTATCCCCAACTTCCGTAATAATACGGTCTGTAACGGTTATAGTAGTAAGGTCTGTAGTATCTTGAATAGTAATAAGCAGGATAACGATAAGAAGGATAATAAAATCCTAAACTGACTCCCCATCCTCCGTATAAATAATAGTCGTTATAGTAGTCATTGATTATATATGTTGATCCGTGAAATCTTCTTATTCTTGAAGAATATGAAGGGTAGTCGTTATATACGTAAACATCGACATTGCTGTTGTCATCTGTTTCAATAATTACTGTATTATCTTGATCGTCATCGGTGTAAACCGAGACATTGTTTTCTGCAGAACTTTCGTCTGCATAATTGTCATAAACATCTGTATCCGTATTCGTATTATTTTCAACTGCGTTTGTATTGTTTTTATCTTTAACAACTATTGTTGTTGTTTTAGAAGACGGATATGCGTCGTCGTAATAATGCACTACTCGAGTCGTTGTACACGAACTCAGAATAAAAAGTGCGGCTCCGATTAATAAGAATAATTTTTTCATTTTATGTTCCTCCTTTGTTTGATTTTTAAATGTTTTTCCGGTTAATACAGTCCAAAAATTATACCGGACTTCATAAATCAGGATACGCTTAAATATGCGTAAACTTTGCGTTACATAACAATTAGTATATTCGGGGACGCAAAAAGTAAAGGCTGTAATTTAAAAAGTATTACGAAGTTTACTTTTTTTGTCAATAAATTGTTAGTATTTTTCTTCGAAATAAAAAATCCTTTGCTTTATTAAACAAAGGATTTTTTAAAATATTATGATTTATATGTATAAAATTTATTTTTTATTGTCTTTTCTTTCCGGTTTCGGCAGTAATGCTTTTCTTGAAAGTTTTAATTTTTTTGTTCGCTGATCTACACCTATTAATTTTACTTCTATCTCCTGTCCTTCTTTAAGAACATCTTCTACTTTATTTGTTCTTTCGTAAGAAATTTCAGATATGTGAAGTAAACCGTCTTTACCGGGAAGAATTTCTACAAAGGCTCCGAAATCAACGATTTTCTTTACAGTTCCTTTATATGTGTGTCCTACTTCCGGGATTTCGGTAAGACCTTTTATATAGTTTTTAGCTTCATTAATAGAATCTTGAGTCGGTCCCATAATTACGACATTGCCGAATCCGTCAATTTCATCAATTGTTATTGTTGTTTCGGTATCTTTTTGAATTTGTTGTATCATTTTTCCTCCCGGACCTATAACGGTTCCTATCATATCTGAGGGAATAATAAGAGAGGTAATACCGGGAACGTGAGATTTATATTCATTTCGAGGCTCTGAAATTGTTTTGAGCATTTCATTCAGGATATGTGCTCTTCCTTCTTTTGCCTGCATTAAAGCTTGTGATAAAATTTCGTATGAAAGTCCGTCTACTTTAATATCCATTTGGCATGCCGTAATTCCGTCGGTTGTTCCGGTTACTTTAAAGTCCATATCGCCGAGATGATCTTCATCTCCGAGAATATCAGACAGTACGGCAAAATTTCCTTTATCATCGGTTATGAGCCCCATTGCTATCCCTGAAACAGGCTTTTTTATTTGCACTCCTGCATCCATTAAAGCTAATGTTCCGGCACAAACTGTAGCCATTGACGATGAGCCGTTCGATTCCAAAATGTCAGAAACGACTCTTACCGTATACGGATTTTCTTCTTTATCCGGCAACATTAGTGCAAGTGCACGATGTGCCAGGTTTCCGTGTCCTATTTCTCTTCTTCCCGTTCCTCTGTAAGGTCTTGCATCGCCGGTAGAGAAAGGTAAGAAATTGTAGTGCAGTAAAAAGTTTTCTTTACTTTGGTCTAAAGGTCTGTCAACTGTTTGAACATCAAGAGGTGAGCCGAGGGTAACGGTTGTCAGGGATTGTGTTTCTCCTCTTGTAAATATTGCAGAACCGTGAGCTCCGGGTAAATAGTCAATTTCACACCATATAGGTCTTATCTCGTCTAATTTTCTTCCGTCAAGGCGTATTCTGTCGTGCAAAATCATATTTCTTACGATTTCTTTTTCTTCTTCATGAAAATATTTGTCGATTAAGATAGTATCCAGTTCTTCTTGCTCTTCTTCGGAAAAACTGTCGATAAATTCTTGCTTTATTTCTGAGAAGCGTTCTGAGCGGTCGTGTTTTGACAGAGCAGATTTCGCAATTTCATATATTTTTTTACTGACGGATGCTTTTAGTTTTTCTCTTAACTCTTCATTGTCATCTTGTTCGTGTTTATATTCTCTTTTTTTGGTTGCTCCTGTTTCTTCAGCCATTTCGAGTTGAATTTTACAGTGTTTTTTTATTTCTTCGTGTCCGAATTTCATTGCTTCCAGCATCTCTTCCTCTGATATTTCTTTCATATCGCCTTCAACCATAAGGATATTGTCGATTGTTGCGGCTAACATTATGTCAATATCAGTATTTTCGAGTTGTGAAAGCGTAGGATTTATAATAAATTCTCCGTTAATTCTTGCCACTCTGACTTCGGAAATGGGTCCGTTAAAGGGGATGTCGCTTACGGCTATGGCTGCAGAAGCTGCTAAACCTGCAAGGGAATCAGGCATTACTTCGCCTTCTCTGTCTGCAGAGATAAGTTCTACGTTTACAAAAGTATCTGCGTGATAATCTGACGGGAATAAGGGTCTTAATGCACGGTCTATAAGCCTGGCAACTAATACTTCCTCATCGGAAGGTCGCCCTTCTCTTTTTCTGAAACCTCCGGGAAATCTGCCTGCAGCGGCAAATTTTTCTCTGTAATCTACCGAAAGAGGCATAAAATCTACATTTTCTTTTGCTTCTTTTGCAGAAACGACAGTTGCAAGAAGCATTGTGTCTCCTTGTTTTACGACAACGGCTCCGTCTGCTTGTTTTGCTAATTTTCCTGTTTCTATTTCAATAATTCTTCCGTTTCCGAGGTCTATTTTTTTTGTTACAATATTCATTTTTAATTTTTTAATTTTTTATTTGCCTGTAAAAAAGTTCACAAACATAAAAGAAAAAGGCATATTTTTTATGCCTTTTTCTTTAAGGGGGGAATTACTTACGTAATCCGAGAGCTTTTATTATGTTACGATATCGTTCTATATCGTTATTTTGTAAATATTTAAGCAATTTTTTTCTTTTTCCTACTAATTTAATTAACGCTCTTCTTGTGTGATGATCTTTTTTGTTTTTTTTAAGATGTTCATTTAAGTGCGTAATACGGTAGGAAAATAATGCTATTTGGCTCTCGGGAGAACCTGTGTCATTATTAGACTTCCCGTGTTTTTGAAAAATTTCTTGTTTTTTTTCTGCGTTTAAATACATAAGTTTAATTAATTTGTATTTGTTAATAATTTAAGCGTGCAAATATAATACTTTTTATTTATAAAAAAATATTTGGTTTATACAAAGTTATGTGTTGTATTGTTTATTTGAAATGTATTTTTATTAAAACTGCCTTACTTATTTTGAAGTAAATGAATTGAAAAAGTTTGTAATTTCTTCAGTTTTATCCTTTGACTTGGTTATAACTATAATTTGGTACTGAACGTGTTTAATTATTGTAACTCTGTAAAATACGTTAAGATTTTTGTCCGGAATTGTAAGAAAAGCTTCCATCCCTTTTCCTTTTTTATCTTTATAGTCGTATTTTTTAATCAGTTCCGCATTAATGCCGTCAATAAATGATTGTAAGGACGCATTCATATACGCCTTATTATCAGAGGATACCGCCGGGTTTTTATGTTCGGTAAATTTGAACAGATAGACATCATTTTTATATACTGCTTTATAAAACATTGTTTTTAAGCCTTTTTCTGTTTTACTGTCTTCTAATTTATATTGAGCAGGGAAGTTTATTTTAAAATAAGGCTTTTTTGACAATAAAAGAAATTGGTTGTCGGAGGAAGTGTCTTTAGATTTTTGGGCATAAGAAATTGATATGTTTAGAAGGAATGCCGAAAGAATTAAAAATAATATTTTGTTCATAGCTCATAAAAATTTATACAAATATAGCTAAAATTAGGCTAAACTATATCATATCCGAGGATAAATCTTCTTAAATTATCTAATGCCCTTGCACTTGCAAAACGGACATTGAGGAGCCGCCTATTACCGAAAGTATATTTTTGTGCAATAATTCTGTCTTTATTTCCTACGGCAATCCAAGTTGTTCCTACAGGTTTTTCGGATGTTCCTCCGCCGGGACCCGCAATGCCTGAAACAGCTATTCCGTAATCGGTTTTCAGAAGTTCAAGTTGTCCTTTTATCATATGTTCGACAGTTTCTTTGCTTACTGCACCGTGTTTTTTTATTATTTTTTCAGGCACTTTAAGAATTGATGTTTTTATTTCATCGGAATAGGCAATTATGCTTCCTTTAAAATATGCAGAACTTCCGGGAACGGAGGTTATAAGGCGAGCAATATTTCCTCCCGTGCAACTTTCTGCAGTTGACAGTGTTTTTTTTGCTTCTTTTAAAATGGGGGATATTGCGTCTTGCAGGAAAATGTCTCCGTATCCGAAAATTGAATCTCCTATTATTTTTTTAATTTTTTCGGTTTCGCCGGTTAATATATCTTCTGCTTTTTCTTTTTTATTGCATACTATGCTCATTCGTAATCTTATTCTTTCGGGCGACGGTAAATATGCTAAGTTGATTTCAGGATGCAGATTTTGTTCCCAGTCTGACAGTTTTTCGGCTAAAGTTGATTCAGGATAACCGTAAGTTAATATATTTTGATGAACTATGTCCGGAGTTTTAAAATGGTCTTTGAGTAAAGGCATAACGGCAAAACTAAACATTTCTTTCATTTCAAAAGGTACTGCAGGCAATGAAATAAAGACTGTATTATTTTTTTCAAACCACATACCGGGTGCTGTTCCGTTTTTATTTCTTATAATTTTGCAGTTTTCAGGCACTTCGGATTGTTTTATGTTTCTTTCATTTAGGCTGAAACCTTTACTTTTTACAAATTTCTTTATATCCTCAAGGACTTCTTTGTTTGTTACTAAACGGCTTTTGAAATAATCGGCAAGGGTTTGTTTTGTAATATCATCTTCGGTAGGTCCGAGTCCGCCGGTTATTACGATTAAATCAGTATGTTCTGAAATTTGGTTTAAAATATTTATTATTTGTTCTTTTTTATCTGCGACACTTGTTATTTGTCTTATTTCAAAACCTGCCGAATTCAGTTTTTCTGCTATATATTGAGAATTAGTGTCTGTTATTTGTCCTATTAAAATTTCATCTCCTATGGTAATAATATCTGCTTTCATAATTTGTTTTTAAATGAAACGGGCGTAAAGTTAATATCTTCACACCCGCTTTACAAACAACTAACTTAAAAT
>JALSMF010000370.1 GCA_026987795.1 Bacteroidales bacterium | reverse complement strand
AAGAACTGAAATCTTTAACCGAAAAGCATACAAAAAGATTTCAGGATATGCAGGCAGAGTATCAAAAAAAATATCAAGACGTTGTTGAAAACAGCCAATTGGCAGATGCAAGTCCTGAAAAATGGGATGAGTTAACAATGCAGGATAAGCAAGCTGAATTAATGAGCCTGCAACAAAGAATGCAGTCTTACGAACAAAGTGCCCAAAAAGCCATTAACGATAAGCAAGTAGAACTTTTAACACCCATAACCGAAAAAGTTCAAAAAGCAATAAAAGATGTGGCGGAAGAAGGCGGATATACATTTATTTTTGACGAAACTACATTGTTATACATATCAAAAGAACAAGTAATTGACGTTACGGATGCAGTGAAGAAAAAACTTGCTGCCGAGTAATAATCCTAATATCGGATAATCTTGTTTTTAAACCTGCACCTTGTTGATATGTCGACAAAATGCAGGTTTAAATTATTTTTAAATAAAAATGAACCTTTTAAGTCCACAACCTATAGGAATTTTTGATTCCGGAGCAGGAGGTCTGACCGTTGCTTCCGCAGTGAAAAAAATGCTGCCGAACGAAAAAATTATTTATTTCGGAGATACGGCACATCTTCCTTACGGAGATAAATCATTTGAAACAGTAAAAAAATATGCTTTGCGAATTACGGATTTTTTACTTGAAAAAAAATGTAAACTCATATTAATAGCCTGCAATACGGCATCTGCAGCAGCTTATGAATCCGTAAAAGAAAGAGCCGAAGGCAAAGCTCTTGTTCTTAATGTTATTGATCCCGCAACAGAGTTTGTCGCAAAAGAAAAAAAACTTAAAAAAGTAGGAGTAATAGGAACAAAAGGAACAGTATCGGCAGGTATTTATTCTGAGAAAATTAAAAATATAAGTCCGGAAAAAGAAGTTATTTCAATGGCAACTCCTCTGTTGGTTCCGCTTATTGAGGAAGGTTTTATTTTTGATAATATAAGCAATGCCGTAATTAAAGAGTATTTATCAAATGAAAAACTGAAAAATATTGATGCTTTAATTTTGGCCTGCACACATTATCCGGTTATAAAAAACCAAATCAGAAAATTTTATAACTTTAAAACTGCGGTAATTGATTCTTCGGAAATAGTAGCAAGAAAACTCAGAGACGTATTAACGAAAAATAAACTTTTGAATAAAGATGACAGGATTCCCGAACACGAATTTTACGTTTCCGATTATACCGATTTTTTTGAAACCCTGGCAGAAATGTTTTTTGACGAAAAAATAAAACTCCGAAAAAAATATCTTTGAAAATTGCTGAAAACCTTTTTAAACAAAAATATTATCGAAGCCGGCTGTGACGAAGCCGGAAGAGGGTGTCTTGCAGGACCGGTCTTTGCCGCTGCCGTTATTTTACCTCCCGATTTTAAAAATGAATTATTGAACGATTCTAAAAAACTTTCCGAAAAAAACAGATACATACTTCGTGAAGAGATAATTCAAAAATCTGTTTCTTGGGCAGTTTCAAGTATTGATAATGCCGAGATAGACAGAATAAACATTCTGAATGCATCAATAAAAGCTATGCACTTGGCAATCGAACAGTTGAAAATTCAGCCCGAACATATAATTGTTGACGGAAACAGATTTAAGCCCTACAAAAATATTCCGCATACAACAATAATAAAAGGCGACGGAAAATTTATGTCAATTGCTGCTGCATCTGTCTTAGCAAAAACTTTTCGTGATGATTTTATGAAGAAAGTTCACTTGGAATATATTGATTATGAATGGAATAAAAATAAAGGCTACCCCACAAAAAAACACAGAGAAGCAATAGAAAAATACGGTATTTCCAAATATCATCGAAAATCCTTTAAACTGCTTTCAATACAAACAAAAATAAACTTTCAATAAATTTGACTTATTATTTTTAAAAAGATACTTTTGCTTTTTAATCTTTAAAGCTAAGTATTATGAAACTTTTCGCAATTATTTTTTTAAGTCTGATGTCAATAACCGAAAACTCTTGTCATAAAAAATTTGAACTTATAAAGGCCACCTCGCAGGAATGGCATGCAGGAAGAGAAGAAGCCGGTTACGGAACTTATTACGAACTGACCATCGTTACCGGTGAAAATTCCGACAACCTTATTTTTGATAAAATGTGGGTAGGAAAAGACTTTTTTGAAGTCCAGACATTTCAAAAAGGGAAAAAAATGAGAAATAACCTCTTTTCAAAGGGAGATACGGTAACAATAAGAGTTAATAAAGCTACACGGATAAAACCTATGCCTTTTGTAATAAAAGACGAAGGAAAAGAAGAGTCAAACATTAAAAACAAAAACCTGCCGCCTAAAGACTATGACGGAGCAGCATTACTGTCTTATGTTTACAAAGGCAAACGAAAATATTTCGAAATAAAAGAGTTTATTAAAATTGACCCTTTGTACTATCCGTAAACACTTAAACAAAATTATAATTTATTAAATTTAAATATTCAGAAAACATTAAAATGCGAAAAAAAACATTACTTATTATTCTTGACGGTTGGGGAATAGGAAAACACGATAAATCAGACGTAATTTCACAAGGAGAAACACCGTATATTGACAGTCTGATCGAAAAATATCCTAACTCACAATTGCGAACCGACGGCGAAAATGTAGGTTTGCCTGAAGGACAAATGGGAAACTCGGAAGTCGGACATATGAATATCGGTGCCGGACGCATTGTATATCAAGACCTTGTAAGAATTAATAAAGCCGTTTCCGATAACAGTATCAAAGACAATCCCGTTCTGAAAGAAGCATTTGAATACGCACAAAAAAATAATACAGCAGTGCATTTTTTGGGCTTGGTTTCCGACGGAGGCGTACACTCTTCGCAAAAACACCTTCATAAATTATGCGATATTACCGGCGATTACAATCTTAAAAACGTTTACATACACGCAATTACCGACGGCAGAGATACCGACCCGCACAGCGGAAAGGGATATATCGAAAAACTTGAAAATCATATCAAAAATTCCGACGTAAAAATAGCTTCCCTTATCGGAAGATACTATACAATGGACAGAGATAAACGCTGGGACAGAATAAAAAAGGGCTATGACCTGATGACAGCCGGTATCGGGAAAAAATACAAAAATGTACTAACTGCAATTGAAGATTCATATAAAGAAAATAAAACAGACGAGTTTATTGAGCCCGTTGTTTTAACCGATGAGAATAATAATCCGCTCGGATTAATTAAAGATAACGATGTTGTTATTTGTTTCAATTTCAGAACCGACAGGTTACGCCAAATAACAACCGTTCTGACACAAGAAGATATGCCGGAAGAAGGAATGCACACTTTTAATTTGCATTACCTTACGATGACCCGATACGATGAAAATTTCAAAAATATTCGTATCATATACGACAAAGAAAATTTAAAAAACACTATGGGCGAAATCCTTTCAAAACTCGGGTTAAAGCAACTCCGTATTGCCGAAACCGAAAAATTTGCCCACGTAACATTCTTTTTTTCAGGAGGAAGAGATGAGCCGTTTCCGGGCGAAAAACGAATATTAATTCAATCTCCGAAAGTGGCAACATACGACCTGAAACCCGAAATGAGTGCATATGAAGTTGCCGATGCTTTGATTCCCGAGCTTAAAACACAGGAAAACGATTTTATTTGTCTGAATTTTGCAAACGGTGATATGGTAGGGCATACCGGAATTTACGAAGCAATTTTAAAAGCCGTAAAAGCTGTTGACGAAAACGTAAAAAAAGTTGTTGAAACAGCAAAAGAAAACGGCTATACCGTAATGATAATCGCCGACCACGGAAATGCAGATAATGCCGTAAATCCCGACGGTTCGCCGAATACCGCACACTCTTTAAACCCGGTTCCATGCATATTGGTCAATAAAGATTATAAAGAAATCCAAAACGGCATACTTGCCGATGTGGCGCCTACTCTTTTGCATATTATGAATATCGAAATTCCGAAAGAAATGACCGGTAAAATTTTAGTAAAAAAATAGCGAATGTTGCAGATAGAAGATACCTTAATTTCCGACGATTTAATTGAAAAAAAATTTGTTTGCAACTTAAATGCCTGTAAAGGAATTTGTTGTGTCGAAGGCGATTCCGGAGCACCGTTAGAAGAAGAGGAAAGGGATTTTTTGGATGCCGAATTTGAAAAAATCAAATCCTTTTTAAGACCCGAAGGCATTGAAGCTGTTGAAAAAAACGGAAAATATTATATCGATTCCGAACACGACTATGTTACGACATTGGTAAACGAAAAAGAATGTGCTTATGCCGTATTTGAAAAAAACGGTACGGCATCCTGCGGTATCGAAAAGGCATATATTGCCGGAAAATCAAGTTTTCGAAAGCCGCTTTCTTGTTGGTTGTATCCCGTTCGTACAAAAAAAATACAAAATATTACCGCCGTAAATTATGATGTTTGGGATATTTGTAAACCGGCATTGATACAGGGAGAAAAACTCGGTATCCCCGTTTTTAAATTTCTGAAAGAACCTTTAATTAAGAAATTCGGTAAAGAATGGTATCAACAATTGGAATATTATGCCGAGCATAAACAATAATTTCTTATTTTTGTGTAAATTATTGCAAAACATGGAAAAACTCGTCAGTCAACTGACGGACATAAACATATGATTAGAAAATAAAAATTACTGAAAAATGTATGTCAAATGAGACGTACTTTTAACTTTCTCCTTTTAACTTTTAACTATTTTAATATGAAAGATTTAAAACAATACATCGAAACCAATAAAGACCGATTTCTTGAAGAACTTTTCGGTTTAATACGTATCCCCTCAATAAGTTCGGAAGAAGCCCATAAACCCGATATGTATAAAGCTGCCGAATATTGGAAAAAAACAATACTCGATGCCGGTGCCGATAAAGCCGAAGTTATGGAAACCGAAGGAAATCCCGTTACTTACGGTGAAAAAATTATTGACCCCGCATTGCCTACCGTATTGGTATATGCTCATATGGACGTAATGCCCGTTGACCCGATTGATTTATGGGACAGCCCGCCTTTCGAACCCGAAATAAGAGACGGAAAAATATATGCTCGCGGTGCCGACGATGATAAAGGACAAGGATTTATGCACGCAAAAGCATTTGAATATATGGTTAAAACAAACCAATTGCCGTGTAACGTAAAATTCATAATTGAAGGCGAAGAAGAAATCGGCTCACCCAACTTGCGTAAATTTATGGAAGAACATAAAGAAATGCTTAAAGCTGATGTTATCCTGGTTTCAGATACCGGAATGATAGCTCCCGATATACCTTCAATTACAACAGGTTTAAGGGGTTTAAGTTATATGGAAGTGGAAGTAACGGGTCCGAATAAAGATTTACATTCCGGACTTTTCGGCGGAGCCGTGGCAAACCCGGCAAATGTGCTTACAAAAATGCTGGCAAGTTTGGTTGACGACAACGGTAAAATTACAATTAAAGGTTTTTATGATGATGTTGAAGAGGTAAGCCCGGAAGAACGTGCCGAAATGGCAAAAGCACCGTTTAATGAAGAAGATTACAAAAAAGCACTTGACGTAGAAGAACTTGCAGGCGAAAAAGGATATACTACCGGTGAACGAACCGGCATTCGTCCGTCTTTGGATATAAACGGAATTTGGGCGGGCTATACCGGCGAAGGTGCAAAAACCGTTATTCCTTCAAAAGCGTATGCAAAAGTTTCTATGCGATTAGTGCCGAATCAAGATAACGTAAAAGTGAGCAAATTGTTTGAAGAACACTTTAAAGCTATTGCCCCGAAAACCGTAAAAGTGAAAGTAACGGCACTGCACGGCGGACAAGGATATGTTTCACCCATTAATATTCCCGGTTATAAAGCTGCTGAAAAGGCATATACCGATGTGTTCGGAAAAAAACCTGTTCCCGTAAGAAGCGGCGGCAGCATACCCATCATTTCCACTTTTGAAGAAGTTCTCGGTATCAAATCCATTTTAATGGGCTTTGGTTTGGAAAGTAATGCCATTCATTCGCCTAACGAAAATAATCCTTTGGAAATGTTCTTTAAAGGTATCGAAACCATTCCGCTTTTTTATAAATATTATGCGGAATTAATGAAATAATTTGCAACCATATATTTAATAAAGCATCATTATGCGAAAATATTTTAATAAACCTTTATAAAAGTAACATTTAATGAAACAAATTATTATTACCTTTCTTATTACGTTTATCTTTTTTACTGTTTATTCTCAAACAGTAGAAACATATAAATACTCAGGAAGCGGTTCTGCAGCTGTTCTCGAGAAGTATAAAACTAAAACCATAGAAACAAAGGGGGTTTATTTTTATAATGAAGAGTGGCAATATGCAGATATTATAATGTTCTCGGGAGATAAACTGGAAAATTTCCCCGTCAGATATAATTTAGGAAAAAATATCCTTGAAATAAAATCAGACGATATAGTTAAAGTTATCTCTATAGGACAAATTAAGGAAATTCATTTTCATGATAAACATAAGAATGAAACTTTGAAAAACACTGTCCTTTATAAAAATAATGAAGGAGTCGGATTCTTTACGGTTTTGAGTGAAGGGGATAAAGTATTGCTTAAAAAGACTTATTTGGAAGTAATAGAACCTAATTATGTTAATGCTTTAGATGTAGGAGAGCAAGAAAGAAAAATTGTTCAAAGGGCTAAATACTACACTGCAAACAAGGATAATGAAGTTACACAAATTAAAAAAAATAAACGATACGTTCTGAAACTTTTAAATGATAAGGCAGAAGATATAAAAAAATATATATCTCAAAACAAATTGAGTGTTAAGAATGAAAATGACCTGATAAAAATATTTAATTATTATAATATTATATAGGATATTTATTTTTAAAAAAGAAAAAAGCTTGCGTAATGCAGGCTTTTTTTATTATATATGTTATTTTATTAAAAAACGTTGTAAATTTATCGGGATTTTAAAATTATAAAATACACGCTATATGAAAAAAACATTGTTTCTTGCAGTTATCCTAATTATGTTTTCAATACTTTATTTGCATTCACAAACTCTTAAAGATTTGAAAAAGCTGGCAAAATCAAAAACCGTGAAAACAATAGTCGATAAAACAGACAACTTCTTTATTCCGGGGGTTAAATCAACCTATGACATTTCAGGAAAATATATTAATAAAAAATATGAAGAGCTATGGAAAGAGACTTTGATAAGATTTTCTCAAAGTTATAACGTAACAGATTTTAATTATGCAGTCTCTTACGGAGACAATTCAACTCCCTACGAGTCTAAAGGGAATATAAAACAAGCAAGATCTTTTGCATATTATCTTGCCGATCCGACAAATACTCAGCAGATGCCTCCGGAAGTAAAAGCACAAAATTTTAATTATACAGGAGAAATTCTGTATGCGACAAGTAGTTATAAGTCTTCCGAGAAAAACTTTTTAAAGGCATTGGAAATATATGAGAAAAACAATCTTACAGACTCAGCGTATGCGGTATTAACATTAAGTAACCTCGGATTACTTTACCATACGACAGGCAGGTACGCCTTAGCACAAGAATATACACTTAAAGCATTGCAGAAAAGAGAAAAATCTCAAAACAAAATAGGATATGCGGCATCACTGAATAATCTGGCAGTATTATATAAAGATATGGGATTATATACCGATGCCGAAGACTACATAATTAAAGCCGAAGATTTCCTGAAAAAAACAGGAAAAGAACAAACCCCTGAATTTGCAGTAGTAGAAAACAACAGAGCAATGATTTATTCTGTTATCGGAAAATACAAAGATGCCGAGAAATTATTAAAAAATGCCTTAAAGATTGCATCAAAAGAAATCAGGGAAAAGTCACCTAATTATGTCAGAATGAAAATAAACCTGGCAATGCTGTATCAGAAAACCAAACGTTTCTCCGAAGCTGAAAAAATATATCTTGAATCTGTTAAGATAAAGAAAAGAAGACTCGGGACAAAGCATCCTGATTATGCGGTATTGCTTGAAAATATGGCATCTCTTTATATGCAAATGAAACAATACGACAAAGTTGAATCATTGCTGACTGAAGCAGCAGGAATATTTAAAGACCAATTTGGTAAAGAACATCCTTCTTATGCAAAATCAATCTTTGAACTTGCACTTTTTTATCAAACTCAAGACAGGATGCCCGAAGCAGAACCTCTTTATGAAGAAGCGTTAGCAATACAGCAAAAAAAACTCGGAAAACATCATCCGGCTCTTACCGAAACAAAAGAGCATCTGGCAATTCTGTATTGGCAAAAAAATGAATTTAAAAAAGCGGCCGATACCTACCATAAAGCTCTAAGCGAATATATATACCAGATAAATAAGTTCTTTCCGGCAATGAACGAATACGAAAAAACTAAGTTCAGAGAAAAAATCCACCCTAAATTTGTCCGATATTTTAATTTTGCTGTATTTTCCTGTAAAGACATTCCGCAAGTAAAAGCCGATTTATATAATTTTCACGTTGCAACAAAGGGTTTGCTTCTGAACTCCTCAAGAAAAGTTAAGAACTTAATTTTAAACAGCGGAGATAAAAAACTTATTGACGAATATACAAATTGGCAAGACACAAAAAATTACCTTGCAAGATTATACACATATACTGATGATGAACTTGCGGAAAAAGGTATAAATATTGATTCTGTAGAACAAGTTGTTCTTAATTTGGAGAAAAACCTGAATAAAAAGTCTTCTGTATTCAAAAAATCAAATTCCGATGTAAATCCTGACTATAAGCAAATTGCTTCAACCTTAAATTCGAACGAAGCAGCTATGGAAATTATAAGACTCCGCAATTATAATTACCTATATCCCGACAACAATATAACTTACATTGCAGCAGTGTTGAAAAATAACGGAGAATTACCCGACATAGTATTCAATACTGAAGGTGTAAAAATGGAAACCGAATATGCAGAAGAGTATTCCGCAAACATACATTCCGGAAAAGAAATGAGTAAGTTTTATGATATTTACTGGAAAAATATTGCTCCTTTAACAAACGGGGTTAAAAAGATATATGCCTCCGTTGACGGGGTTTATAACAGGATGAATATAAATACGATACAATTACCTTCCGGTAAGTTTTTATTTGATGAAAAAGATATTCGTTTTGTTACAAATACAAAAGACCTGCTAAATAAAAAAACACACGGCATAAACAGTAAAAATGCCGTATTGGTCGGTTTTCCCGATTATAAAGGTGATTTGCCCGATAATTTGGCACAACTGCCCCCGCTTCCCGGAACAAAAAAAGAAGTTGAGATGATAAAATCCCTGTTGAATGAAAAATCTTGGACAGTTAAAGAATATACGGGAATTTCTGCAAAAGAAGAAATAATAAAAAATGTAAATAATCCCTATGTTTTGCATATTGCCACACACGGATATTTTATAGAAGAAAATATCGTATCGGCTGACGATTCAAGGTCTTTCGGAATAGAGCAAATGAGAGCATATCAAAACCCCTTATTGCGTTCAGGCTTATTATTTGCCGGTGCCGATAAAGCAATCCTCAACCTTAATACAGTTGATAATAAAGACAGGGACGACGGAATACTAAACGCCTTTGAAGCAATGGTTCTTAATCTTGACGAAACAGAACTTGTCATTTTAAGTGCCTGTCAGACAGGTTTGGGGGAGATTAAAAACGGTGAAGGAGTTTACGGCTTGCAGCGTTCTTTTCAAATGGCCGGAGCATCTTCCGTTATTACCAGTTTGTGGGAAGTCAGCGATGAAGGAACACAAGATTTAATGTCGGCATTTTATAAATACTGGCTGCAATCAGGCAATAAACACAATGCTTTCAGAAAAGCACGTGCCGAAATAAAGGAAAAGTACAAATATCCGTTTTATTGGGGAGCATTTGTCTTAGTCGGAAACTAATATCTGCAACTGATACCTCTCGGTGGTTCTTTTCGGCTGATAATAGGGGTAATGCGGGAAATAAAAAAGCCGAATATTCGCAGGATATTCGGCTTTTTTAAAATCTCAGTTAATCTTTGATTTTTGTTCTTGTGGAGCATATCGGACTTGAACCGATGACTTCCACACTGCCAGTGTGACACTCTAGCCAACTGAGTTAATGCCCCGTATTCAAGACACAAAAATACTAATAATTTTTTAAAAAGGAAAAATAATATATAAATTACTCGGAATAATTACAGGTTGTTCTTGTATCCTCGAAAATTAATTCCGAGACATTTTATTTAATATGTATCGTTCAAATGTCCGATACAGTTGCAAAATTTAAGAAGTACAAAAGCGATAAGAAAAAAGTTTTAAAAAAGTTGAAAAAAGTTTTGCAGATAAAATAAAAGTTATTTCCTTTGCATCCG
>JALSMF010000369.1 GCA_026987795.1 Bacteroidales bacterium | reverse complement strand
TTAGTGTTTTTTCTTTTTCGGCTTGCCATGAAGCTTTTAGTTCTTTCATTTCCAACTCAAAAGCTTCTTTTTTAGCATTTATTTCAGCTTCAAAATTTTCTTTTTGTTCTTTTTGAGTCAAAAGCATTGCTGCTAAAGAATCGGTTGTTGCCGATAGTTCATATAAATCTTTAAGATTCTGTTTTTCAATGGCAATAGCCTGTCTTATTTCTTCTAATTTTTTAAACTCATCTAAAAGATTTTGCTCTAAATCTTCAAGCGTGTTATTCAAATTTGAACGCAAATTACCAATTTCTTTAACAATACTTTTGTTTGAAATATCGGCAACTTTATCAACGGTTTCTTTGCGTTGTTTTTCTTCCTGAACCTTTTTAGGCACATCGGCTTTTGCCTCTTGCACTTTCTTTAAAAGTTTTTCATAAGCTTCCAGAATTTGTGCTTTTGTGTTTTTTGACGAAATTTCTTGTTCCATTTTGTTAATATTAATTGTTAAAAAATAATTTATTAAAATTTATCCACCAATCCCGCTTTTCTGAATTCGTCTTTCAGTGCAGGCAGTGGCGGTTTATGTGTATAAAGCTTATTTACAAGGGCTTCAACTGAATCCCTATGCGCAGGTACTTTTTCAGCAAAAAAAATCCATTCAACAATATTTTGATAAGAATAACGATTTCGCTTTTCACCTGACATTATTTTATCTATCTTTTTAGCGATTTTATTAAAACAAAATTCCTGATAAACATTTATAATAGGCAACATGATTTCTTTACTAAAATACCATGAATCCACATCAATTTTATTTACTATTTCCTTAATTTTATCAAACTCTTTATCTACTTCATATATTTTAATTTTCAATAAAGTGTTGCGGTGTATCCTGTTAATAAAATTTTCTTTTTCAGATGATGAAAGTAAAGACTTGATTTTTTTATAATAAGTTATTTCAGCTGTTTTTAAATAACACTGAAAATTAACTTCAACAAAAAAGTCCCTGTCATCGTCAGGTGAAATATGACTGCAAACCTTTTGTGCCCAAAACTCTTTATCTGTTTCATAAAGCTGCTTTGCAGTTTCAAGATATTTACCGGTCTCTTTGTTCTCCAAATAATATTTGAGTAATTCTTCTCCGATATTTTTATCAGTAAACATCAACTCCCGTAATATCGCCTCACGATTATTATTACCGGTATTATATTTCATAACAGCAGAAACAAACAAGGGACAATATTTTTTATCAATCTTTGAGAATTGTTCGAAATAAAGTATTTTACTTTTGTCGGAAATACTATCCAATATGCTGATTAAAAAATCTTCAAAAAACCTTATCTCATTCAGGTTGTCTTGTTTATTGTTATGGTAATATTCAAAAAACAATTTTATTACATTTATTACATTATCATCATTAAGGCGAGTAAAAGGTATTTTACCGATTGCCTTCATTATCCATTCTCTAAGTTGTGTATCAACAAGATAGTCATTTATTGTTTCGAAACAATACTCAGGGTCGTCAATATCGGCATCGGCAGCTGCTTGATAAAATGCTAAAAAATCAGAAACGATTTCCGTGATATTTCCCTGCAAAAGCTTTGAAATCATTTCATCCTTAAATCCGCCAAGCACATTTTCAACTTCTTGCTCACCCAACTCGGTAAGAGCTTCCCATTCCGGAATATACCCACTATGCGATGGTGTATAATCTTCCCAGTCAAGATTTGCAAGATCAATATCTTGTAATAGTTCCAAAAAATCATTGTACGCCGCATCGACCATATTTTTAAAATCATCATAAGCAATTATCTCCTGAGTTGCCACCTCTTTCACCGAAGGAATACTTTCCAGAAACTTATTTTTCAATCGAGAATTTTCATTAAGAACCTGATACAAAAAATCTGTTTTAAAATCATCAGGTGTTTTGTCGTATATTTCTTTAAATGTCATTGATTATCTTATTTATTTGTTAATATCTCCTTTTTTTGCCATTCTCTGCTTAAATTTGCATTAAATTATCCCATACTCAATATTTAATTTATCCTCATTAATTCCACTTTCTAAGCTGTAAACTTTATCTGTTTCATCACTTTGATTTATTTCTTCTTTTCTTAATTTCAGATATTGGAAATATTTAAAATCTCCAAAATCTTCATTATACTCGCAAAATTCTTTTAAGCTGTCAGCTGTTTTAAGAAACACTGAAAATACAAACTTTGACATTATTCCGTTAAGAATTTTCACATCCGGCGAAAACCGCTTTTCTTTATTTTGAATGAGTGATACATATAAATTCCAAATTTTTTCGCCAGAAACTTGGTTTTCGTTGTGTAAACAATTATTATCTTTTATAAATTTGATTTCGCTTTCCGAAAAATTATTCTCGCTTCCATAACAATGAATATCAATATCAGCAGGTACGAAAACAGAAATATTTTGACTATCTATTAGTTTAAAATCTTCATTTATCTTTCTGAAATTTATCTTTTCAAAATTCGATTTATAGGTATTGAAATTGGTTTTATAACCTGAAGTATTTAGTTTATCAATTTCTTCAAATACTCTTTCGTATAATGCATCAAAATTCTTTTTAGTTAATATTTCATAAACATAATCAGTATTAAAATTTGCGGTAACATCGTACCTTAAATCTTTTCCGTAGATAGATTTTGCCGTGTCTGCCCTAAAAAGCCATAGTTCGCAATTTTTCTTTTTGACATTTCTGTTTATACGCCCTGCAAGTTGTTCGTCACTGTCAATAAGCGACTGATTTTTAAACCCTAAATCCATATCAATATCCACACCGGCTTCCACTACTTGTGTTGTTATCAAAAGAATTTTCTTTTTCCTATTATTTTCATCTTTTAAATATTCAATTATATATTTTCGGCGAGGTTCTATAATTGTTCCCGAAAGAACAAAAATTTCATCGAAAAAAACCTTGTGTTTGCCAATAATTATATCATAAAATCGGCTTGCCGTTTTTTTGAAAATAAATTCTATTACAGTATAAATACTTCCTTGATAATTATCTGTTCGGTTTTGTGCATAATCCTTTGATTTTTCAAGTAAGATGCCGGATAGTTCTTCTAAATCAATTTTATTTTTTTCTAATAAATCAGTTTTTACTGACACTCTTTCTGCAAAATTGGGATTTTGTAAATATTTTTTAGCATCATCAATTAAAGGTTCAAAATGCGTATCAAATGCCATTTTTATTCTATCAATTTTAGGCAAAGTTGCCGACATAATAATAAAACGTATATTGAAATATTCGGCATATTTTGCAATGTAAAACTTTATTTTATCCCAATGTTCCGGTGAGTAGGCTTGTAGCTCGTCAATAATCACTATGGAATTTGCCAAACGGTGTAAAATGTAGTTTGTATCTTTCCTATTTGATTTTAAAATATCAAAAAACTTAATATGCGTTAAAAGCGTAAGCGGATAGTTAACAAACAGATTATCAATTTGATTGCGTTTTTCATTGCCGTATTTTGCATCTTCCTCATTATGATTTTTTGTTTTAAACCCTGCTTTTGAATGCACCTCGGCAACTTCATTTTCGCTTAACCCTAAGGTGTCTTTTATGGCTTTTGAAGTCTGTGTGATAAGCGTAGTAAAAGGAAACACATAAAATATTTTGTTTATTTCAGAATGCATTTGCAGCATTTTATATACGGCAATCATCGACATATTAGTTTTACCGCCGCCGGTAGGTGCTTCGATGTAAAAAATATGCTTATCCCTATGTTTTTCAATATTTGTAAGAACTTCTGCCCCGAGTTTTTGACGTAATATATTTAAGTTTTCATTGCTCTTTTCCTGCAAATTCTCAAATGAATAGTTTAAAAAAAAGTCCGTATTTTCTACAAGTTGTTTGTTGTAAGTTGCTTTTTCGTTATCGGTAAAATATGAATTTATTTTATTTTTTAGTTCTTCTGTGAGTAAGCCGAAATCCGTTTCTGTTTTAAACTGCAAATCGTTCATATAGTCGGAAGTTGCATAATAATCAGCAGCTGTTAAGAGTGAATAATTTAGTTTAAGAAGTGCAAAAAGTGCGAAATAGTCTATATTTTTTCTTTGTGCAACCCCTTTAAATACTGCCCATAGATTCTTATCGTTTTCAGAACTTTCATAATTAATTAATTTAATGATCTGGTCCTTTGTAATTGTAAAATCAAACCCATTTAATAATTTATGAATACTGTTAATTTTATCGGAAGAAAACTTATAATCCTTTTCAATAAATACCGAATGGTGTTTAAGTATCGGAATTGAAAACAAAAAAGAAAAAGTATATAGGAAAGGACGGTATTCTTTCAAAATATTGTTTGGAATAGTATCAATAGAATAGTTTAAAAAGCAATAAGCACTTAAAAACGAATGTTCATAACCTATTTTAATTGTATTGTCTTTTTTAAATTCATTATTACCCATTCTTTCTGCCTGAAAGTTTGGATTTACTTTACCAAAATCGTGAAAAAGAATAACTCGATAGAAAAGAGTTTTTAAATAATTACCAATATCAATATCTTCATTGAAAATTTTATTAATTAACCGGTTTATAATCGGTTCTAAATTATTTAATTCAATTATTCTCAAAAAATAATCTTTAACTTTTATGATGTGTTCGTATAATATTTCGCTGTTTTTTGAGAAATGGGTATGTGCAAGATATTCCGGTTGATTTTCAAATAGTTTCTCGAGCGATTTGCTGTTTTCTAATATCTCATCAAAAGACTTGTATGATTCCATAATTTTTTATGTTGAGCAAATGATTTGAACCTTTGTGCTTTAATTTTAAACCCCAGTCGGTAAAAGCAAATTTTTGATATTTATACTGAAAATTATTAGCTCCCAAATCCTGATATTCAATCGGCAATCTCTCAAAATATGAAAATGAGTATCCTTCAAGTTTGTCATCAAAAACCGGATCATAGTTTAGCAATGCACCGGTATCTTTGCTGTCTTTTAACGGTTCATCTTTTATATAAATGGTTTTAATTGTAAATGTACCATCGGGATCAAAAGAATCAAACTCGTAAATTTTATACTTTTCCCACCACATAGAAAACTCATTTTTCCCTAAATAAGGCAAATATTCTGCATAATTATTTTTAAGATTTTTGTCAATTTTTTCATGCAGTTCATTGTCCGTATCCAGCAATAAAAAGCATCTGAAAGCCGGAGCTATGAGGAATTGTTCGATAACATTTAAAGTTGCACCGTTTTTATTGTCTGCATCTTTATTTGCTAAGCCGGTGGCATTATTGTATTTTACCGTTGACTTTTGAAAGTTTCCGTTTTCGTGCCGTAACGGTTGAATCCCGATTTTTAAATCCTTTAATTTTTCATAGTATTCCGGTAGTTTTCCTTTTTCCCTAAAACCTTCAAGCCCGATAATTGCTCCCAGAATTCCCAATAATGCCGGTTTGTGCAACATATTGAATGTAAGATAAACAGGCTCATTGGTATCGGGCTTTTTCAGCATTCCGAAATCGGCAAATAAGTCAATTGATATTAATTTATTCATAATAATTATTCTTTAAATAATTCATTGAAAAATAGTTTTAATTCGGGAATTACTGTATGGTAATCCGGTAATTTATCTTGCGAAAATTGGTTTTGAAGTTGGTTTATCCAATGATGTTCTAATATTTTCTCCTTTTTGGCATTCAATAATTGTTCTGTATTTTCAAAGACAATATTTTTACTTCGTGCTTTTCGTAAAAATGCTGCCTTTATTTTTTCCCAATCCAAGTTCTCGAAATTATTTTTCAAATACCAAATGTCATAACAATCTCTCGGACTGGTATATTTTCGCTGTATCAAAGAGCGAAGTTTTTCCGACAACACTTCTTCAATGGAATAAACAGGAACAATTGCGTTTTCAAAATTAGACCTGTCAGAAAAATTATGATTAATTACTAATTTATTAACCGGAAAAATAATTTCTTCCGTATGATTTATATCCAATTTTATAGTATGATGCCATTGGGCATTGCTTGTTGATGACGGCATATCATTTTTTCTATGGTCGGCACCCCAATAATGAATATAAATTTTATATCCTTGTTCAATATCTTTTGATTGTGTTGGTTCAATCATTTTTAATTTAAAAAGAATACCTCTGTTATATTCTTCATCAAAAGACAGTTCGGTTGCTTTTGCCAAAATCTTATTAACGATTCGTTTATTAAAAACAAAACGATTGTCAAGAATGGTAAAGTCCAAATCTTCCGAAAAACGATAATCAGGAAAATAGCATTTTTTCAAACAAGTACCACCCTTAAAAATCATAATATCTTTAAGCTCCGGTATCTGATATATTGCATACAACAAATAGCTCAATACCCAATCTTTATCAATTTGACTTTTAGGAACTCTTTGTTGTTCGGATATTTCTTTTATTTCATTCTGTTTTATCATTTTAATAAATACTGTTTGCTATATCCAATAAATCATCTTTTTCGATATTTATAATCAATCGCCAATCACTGTTATACTTTCCTTCTTTGTTTCCATAAATATCCAATAAATCGTAATTTTTACTTTTTTGTTGCTTTGCATATTTAACAAGTCCTTTAAATCCCTTTTTGTCAAACAATTCGGCTAAATATCCTATTCTTTTTGCGGCAGATTTATTGTTTACTGCTTCTAAATACGAAATCATTTTCTGCGAACTTAACTTTGTTTGCTTAAAAGCTCTTACCAGTTCCATAAAACCACCTGAATAATCAGGCAAATCAAAGCAATCGACAATTGTTTTTTCAATATCGGTTATTCTGAACTTGTTTGTTCCAGTGCCTGTTTTAATGATTCCTGTCATTTTTCCGGAACGAACTTTTACAAACCGGTAAAAAACTCCGAAAATCTCTTTGCTTTGTTTCTTTTTAGTAGTTTGCACAAATACCTTATTCGGAATTTGCTCTGTCAAACCGTGAATATTTAAAGCCGACCAGTAAGCAATTGTAGCATCGCTTGTTAAAAAACTGCCGATTACATATTCGTTTCTGAAAGTTTTTCGACAATATTTCCCTTTTTCTATTTGCGAAAATTCTAAATCGGTAATCTCATACAAAGTGTAATAAAATTCTTTACTATTTACAGAGGTAAAATTCTTTCGTAAATCGTTAACACTAAAAATGTCAATTTGATTTTCGTCCAAAAATTGTTTTATATTTTCTTTATTAAAATTCAAAACGTATATATATTAAGACCACAAAAGTACAAAAATCCTTCCACAAAACATAGTTCAAATATGTAATGTTTTGTGGTATCAATTACCTCATATAGCCGTATTTACTGCCACGAAACATTATTATAAAATAGCTATATATTCACTGAATCACAGAATAATACATCAAATTATTAAAAAAATTATTACAAGCTAAAAATTTTTGCTATTTCAGGCTGATTTTTAATAATTATTGATGCTTCGTTTCTGTATAATTCTATCTTTTCAATATCTTCTTTATGTTTTTTCAATTTTTCGGATAAATTGTTTAAATCCAAAACCACTTTGTCGTCCTGTTTTTCTTTTTCCATTTTCATCAATTGTGAAAAACTTGGCAAAACAAGTTTTGAATTTTCTTTTAATTGCACCCAAATCAAAAATTCATTTTCAGTACCTGCTTTTGATGAACTGTCATAATAGGTTGCTCCGCGACGCATCGCTTCTTTTAGCTTGTTGATATCTTCTTCTGAAAGCATTTGTGCATTTTCAAAAGAATTTTCAATATTCATTGGGTTAACTGAGAAATGATGTAAATAGTGGCCTTCCTGCAATTTAGTATCACGTCCAATTGTTGTCATTCCACTTTCTTGTTCTTTACTCGAATTATTTGCAAAAGGACTTGTTATTTGCTCAGAATAAATATTATTTTCGTGCCAAATATTAACACCGTGATTTATCTGAGTGCTTCCGTGAATTGAAACATTTGTTTTTCCGGCATAAGTAGCACCAAAATATCGAACATCAATACAGCTTAACAAGTTCTTTGTAACTTCCTCTTTTGATATTTTCTTTGGAAATTCACCAAAATGAAATTCATAAGTATCATCTAATGTTCTTGGATTTTGATTCTCATTTAATGTTTTAAAGAAAAATATTTTTTCTCCGCTATAAACATCTTTTAAATAGTGTCTTACGGTATACTTAAATGCTTTATCGGTAGCATAAACAGTACCGTCCGGTAAAGTTCTTGGCTGTCCCGTAAAATCGGCATTATAATTTGAGTTTATAGCTTTTACTATAACTGCCCCAAATACTCTGTTTTTAAATTCTTGATTTTCCATGTTTTTCATAATGTTTTTTAATACTGCAAGTTTTTTTTTTGATTCAGTAAAAGAATTATTTTCTTTATTCTTCATTATTATATTGATTTTTAATTATTTTCAGCATTTTCTGCTTCTGCCTCTCTTTTAAAGATTGTTTCAGCAAAGTAACCTGCCAAAATTAAAGGAAGTTGATTTTTTAAGTTCTTTTCATCGGGTTCAAAACCCATAACTTCACTCATTATTTTATCAAATTCATACCGTTTATTTCCTTTATAAAACATAAATTCATGTTTATAGGTTTCAAAAGCCCTTGCAATAGCAAGTTTGTATTGTTGAGCATTCGTTTTTTGCAAAAAAGGCTCTAATAACGAATGTGTTCGCTCGCCCGTTTTACTTTTATTTAGAATAGTACGAATTAATTGCCCGCTTGCAAATGCAAACTCATCATCGCTTTGCATTCTTTCTTGTTCGTTTTTAGCTATTTTACTTACCTTTTCAAATAGCACTTTTGTTTTATTTACCATGTCTTCATCATTTTTATTATTATTAAAATAATTATATAAGCTAAACCATATATTTAGTTTTTCTTTAATATCTTTTGTTTTATTATAATCATTATCATGCTTGATATCATCAAGTATTGAACTTTTCATAATATCATGAAACATTATGTTGGTAATTGCCTGATGTTTTGATTTGTAGATAAAATCATAAAATGCTTTTCGATATCTCATTATTTGAATATAGGTATTTGCCGTAATATATTTTGGATTATTATCAATTTCATCAAAATATCTTAGCGAATAACTTTCATCTTTGCGTTTTTGCACTAACTGATTATTAAACACATTATGTACAATAATCCGTTCAAATTCAAAAACAGTTTTAATCTCATCAAAATGAATTGAATTATTTGATGTTTGAAAAAAAGTTTCAATATGAATAGTTTTATCCAATTTATGCTTAAAAACCGGAACAAAATCCAAGTCAACAATACGACTGCCTTTTAAATTATTTTGGAAATATATTAAATAGAAGTTTTGTATGTTTTCTTTTTTTGCAAGTAAGTTTTCTATTATTTCTTTGTGTCCAAACTTCTTATCTTTATTTGAATTATAAAAAGTAATTGCTTGTTCGGATAAAGGAATTTCTTCTTTATCAACAAAAATAGGCATTGGATTTGGTAATATTTTATTTTTTTGCTGTAACCGGAAAAACTTATAAAGTTTCATTGCTTCGTTGCCGGATATTTTATAATTTAATTCAAAACTGGCCGATTTATGTTTTAAGAATGTCTTTTTAACATTAAAACCGCTCAAAACATTGCTTATTCCATGTGTTTCTCCTTTTTTTAAATCGTATAGGAATACTTTTGTTTCCAGATATTTATTATAAAATCTTTGGTAATCTTTAATTTCAGGTTCTTTCATAAAGAAATAAAACATATAAGTATCCTTAGGATTTTGCCCCTCTTCAATTGTGTCTAAAAATCTAAACATTTTATTCCTTGTAAAATGTTTAAACTCTTCAAACCACTTAAAATGTTGTTCATTTTCTTCGTCAAGATAATTCAACGCTGCTTTGAAATATGCTTCAAGTGCTTGTTTCTTTTTTCCTATACCTTTTTTATGCCCTTTGCCTGAAATTGAAATAGCAAACGGACTTCCAATTTCAATAAAAATCTTTTCGTTTGAATTTAGACTTTTGTTATTAATCATTTCCGAGACAGAATAAATATTTTTGAATTCATTATATAAATAATTTGGCTCCGTATTCTTATCAACCTTCAAAATTTTCCCATCTTTAATAACAAGTTCATCCCCTTCTTTTTCCAAAAAAACATATTGTCCTTCTTTCAATGTAAGATTTTCTGAAGAAATATCAGGACTTTTTTCTTCAAGATAATCAATAAAATTTACTATTTCCCGTATCATATTTCTAAATTTATAATCATGTTAATCATGTCTAATAAAACAATCTTCCTTGTTTATTCATATTTAATCACTTCACAAAACCCGAACCCCAAACTATTCATACTCCCAAAGCCCGCATTCATTCCCACTTCTATCACTTTTTTCGGTGCCGTGAGTTCAAACTCATAATTGTAGGCTTTTACTTTTGTTTCGGAGCTTGTGCCGGCTTTTATGGTTTGCATTACGGTTTTGGGCGATATATTCAATACT
>JALSMF010000368.1 GCA_026987795.1 Bacteroidales bacterium | reverse complement strand
TTCGGCTTCACGCAAAGTTAATTCTCTCGCTAAAATAACCCTTTCAAAATCTTTTTTGTAAGAAAAAATTGCTCCCAAACTGTTGTGATTTGCCATTTGTGTGCTGGCATGAACCGTCAGTTGCGGAAAATATTTTTTTATCAGGTGATATACGCCCCAATCCTGAATAATTACGGCATCCGGTTTTATTTTATTCAAAAAATCTAATACATCAAGCAATTCCGGAAGCTCTCGGTTTTTTATAACCGTATTTAAGGTAATGAATACTTTGCAATTTTTCTTATGTGCCAAATCAATTAAAACGGGAATTTGCCTGTTTGAAAAGTTCAAAGCACGACCTCTTGCATTAAAATATTTCAAACCCAAATATACGGCATCGGCACCGCCTTCGAGGGCAGCATAAAAAGTTTCGGTATTTCCGGCGGGAAGAAGAAGTTCGGTTTTTTTCATATTTTTACTTGTATTTCAACCATTTCCAAAGCTCTTTATACGAAACTTTTTTTCCGTACATTAAAATACCGACTTTGTAAATTTTTCCGGCTAACCAAACGGTTGCTAAAAAAGTTAAGAACAACAGCCCTACGGACAGGAAGAGTTCCCAAATTTCATATCTGCCTAAAGCAACACGCAGGGGCATAATTATAGGAGAGGTAAACGGAATTACGGAAAACCAAAAAGCCAATGCCCCGTCGGGATTTTTGATAATACCTTGTGCGGCAACAATTGCTAAAATCAGGGGAATGGTTATCGGGAGCATAAATTGCTGATTGTCGGTTTCGTTATCAACGGCGGCACCTATGGCGGCAAAAAGCGACGCGTAGAGCAAATATCCGCCTGCAAAGAAAATTAAAAAGACTGCAAACATCGAAACCCAATCAAAATTCATTACGCCGAGAATAATATCCGAAAATTGACCGTTTCCGACCAAATCGTGAATTTGTTGCGATGACATATTTTGAATTTGACCGATATCTTGTCCTTGCGGTATCATTTGCGAGCCGAAAGCGAGATATACAAAGCCGACAATTATTCCCGTAAGCACAGCCCAAAGAATAAATTGTGTAAGAGCAACCAATGCAATTCCGATAATTTTTCCCGCCATCAGTTGAAACGGTTTAACGGAAGAAATTAAAATTTCGACAACACGGTTTACTTTTTCTTCGATAACACCTCGCATTACTTGTACACCGTACATAAAAATGAACATATAGATAATAAATGCGGCAATATATCCTACTGCAATACCGAGTTCGGCAGAGCTTATTTTTTCGCCTTCGGCGGTAAGGGTTTTGGTTTCGATGTTTACTGTTACTTTTGCGGAATCTATTTTCGATTTACTGATTCCGAGTTTTTTGTAATTTTCTTCCTCCAGATATTTTTCCAAACCGGAACTTATTTGCTCTTTTAAGCTTAAATCCGGAGCTTTTTCGGAATACAGCACAAAATTGTTACTTACTGTATCTAAAATCGTAAGCATAGCATCATTTCCGGAATTTGAAAATTCCTCCTTACGTTTGGCGGCATCTTTTTCCTGCGTAAAAACAAACTTTAGGGTTTCGGTGTCTCGGAATGCTTGTGCATATTTTCCTGTATTATCGTAAACCGTTACAGTTTTTACTTCGTCATTATCAGCCATTGCCAGCCAAACCGGAGCAATAAACAAAGCTGCCATTAAAATAGGCCCGACAATTGTCATTATAATAAACGATTTCTTTTTTACTCTGGTAAAATATTCTCTTTTTAAAATTAAAGATATATTGTTCATTTTTATGCTTTTTTAACTTTATAAACTTTCAATTTAATTATTCTCGTTTACTGCTTTTATAAAAATGTCGTGCATACTCGGAATAAGTTCGTTAAATGAAACTATTTCACCGAAGTTTAACATTTTTGACAATAAATCATTCGGCTTTAAATTATGTAAAATCCGGACTTTCAAAATTGATTTATCATCGTCTGGTATATTTTCAAGTATCTCATAGTCAGCCGTTAGACTTGCTTCAAATTTGTTGAAGTTTCCTTTAAAAACAATTTCGAAAATACTTGACTTGTATTCGTTTTTGATATCCGAAACTTTGCCGTCCAATATTTTTTTTGATTTGTTGATTAAGGCGATATTATCGCAAATTTCTTCAACGGAAGCCATATTATGCGTTGAAAAAATAACCGATGCCCCTCTTTCTTTCAGAGTAAGAATTTCATTTTTCAGAATATCGGTATTAATAGGGTCGAAACCGCTGAACGGCTCATCAAAAATCAATAATTTCGGTTCGTGAACAACCGTTATGATAAACTGCACTTTTTGTTGCATCCCTTTTGACAATTCCTCCACTTTTTTGTCCCACCACGACAGTATGTCAAACTTTTGAAACCACGTTTTTAGTTTTGCTTTTGCATCGGCTTTGCTCATTCCTTTCAGTTGTGCAAAATACATTGCCTGCTCGCCGACTTTCATTTTTTTATACAGCCCTCTTTCTTCCGGAAGGTATCCGATATTTTTAATATGCTCGGGTTTCAGTTTTTCTCCGAATAAAAAAATTTCGCCTTCGTCGGGTGCCGTAATTTGGTTTATGATACGGATTAAAGTCGTTTTTCCGGCTCCGTTGGGTCCCAATAATCCGAATATACTGCCTTCATCAACTTTAATGTTTACTTTGGACAAAGCCCGGTGATTATCAAATTGTTTAACGATGTTATGTGTTTCTATAATTTCCATATTCGGCTTTTTTATAAGTATATGCGAGTTTGCAAAATTAAAATTTTTGAATTATAAACAGCTGTTTATTTTATTTGAACGGTTATTTTCCGGTGATATTTTCGAAAAATAAAGCACTTCTTGATTTTGGCAAAATTGTTTACCTTTGGTTTTTAATTTTATTCACTCAAAGATTATAAGAAAATGGAGCAACTAAATTATCCTTTAAAATTTACATTCAGAATAGGAACACTTGCTAATGATTTTACGGCAAAAGACGCAAATGACAAGACAGTAGCTTATGTAAGACAAAAACTTTTTAAATTAAAAGAGAAAGTAATTGTTTATTCCGATGAGAAAAAGACATCTGAAAGGTTTATTATACAAGCAAATAAATGGCTGGATTTTAATACCGCATACAGTTTTACGGCTCCCGACGGAACCAATCTCGGTAAAGTTGCTCGTAAAGGTTGGAAATCGTTATGGAAAGCAAAATACGAATTGTATGATGAAAACGACAGACAAGATTTGGTTATAGAAGAGGAAAATCCGTTTGCAAAAGTTATGGATGCTGTGTTTGCTGAAATTCCGCTTATCGGAATGTTTACCGGTTATGTTTTTAACCCGAAATATATGATAAAACGCCCCGACGGAACATTGGTTGCAAGAATTGCAAAAGAACGTTCTTTTTTCGGCAGACGATTTTCAATTGAAAAACTTGCTGAATTTGAAGCGGGCGAAGAAACTCGTATTTTACTCGGAAGTATGATGATGTTACTGCTTGAAAGAAGAAGGGGGTAAATCTTATTTAAGGGAATATATGAAACAGCAGAGATACTTTTATCAAGTATCTCTTTTTTAGTTTTTATTTCAGATTGTCATAAATAAATTGCATTAGCACAAAAAAATAGTAACTTTGCCGAATTATTCCGAAAATCAGTTCATTACTCAATATTTTGTTTCGTAATTTTCAGAATTTGTATAAAATGCTTAATCGTAAGTTTTTTATGCGTATAATTTATTTATTTTAAAAAATATTAATGCAAACATTTGAAGAGACGGGAATTAACCCGCAAATTATAAAAGCCGTATCGGAACTCGGCTTTGAAAATCCCACACCGGTTCAACAATTAACGATTCCGTATTTATTGGGAAAAAAGAAAGATTTAGTTGCTGTCGCACAAACCGGAACAGGAAAAACAGCCGCTTTTTCACTGCCTATTTTAAATCAAATTGATTTAGAAACCGGCAAAACACAAGCTCTTATTCTTTCGCCGACGAGAGAGTTGTGTGTGCAAATCAGTAATGATATTAAAAATTATTCAAAATATTTGAAAAATATCAGAATTGCAACAGTTTACGGAGGTGCAAGTGCCGACAAACAAATTGCCGAACTTAATAAAGGTTGCCAAATTGTTGTGGGAACACCCGGACGTATTTTAGATTTAAAAAAGCGAAAAAAATTAAAAATTAATAACATTAGTTACCTTGTTTTAGATGAGGCAGATGAAATGCTTGATATGGGATTTAAAGACGATTTGGATGCCATATTGGAATCAACACCTGAAGAAAAGCAAACTTTGCTGTTTTCGGCAACCATGCCTCCCGAAATTTCTAAGATAGCCAAAAAATATATGCACGATGCTGATGAAATTTCAGTCGGTGAACGAAATATCGGTGCGGAAAATGTTAATCACCAATATTACCTTTCAAAAGCCAGAGACAGATTTAAAGTGCTGAAACGTATTTTAGACTCGCACCCGAATATATACGGTATTGTTTTTTGTCGAACACGAAGAGACACAAAAGAAGTTGCCGATAAATTAATTGAAAACGGTTACAATGCCGAAGCACTTCACGGGGACTTGTCGCAGGCACAAAGAGATTATGTGATGAGCCGATTCAGAAGCAGGCATTTGCAAATTCTCGTTGCAACGGATGTTGCGGCAAGGGGCTTGGATGTAAATGACTTAACTCATGTTATTAATTACAATGTACCGGAAGACCCGAAAACTTATATTCACAGAAGCGGAAGAACCGGAAGAGCCGGAAAAACGGGAACTTCCGTGTCTTTAATTCACTCAAAAGAATTATTCAGGTTAAGAGATGTTGAAAAAAAACTCGGCAAAAAAATTATCAGAAAATCAATTCCGAGCGGGCAGGAAATATGCGAACGACAACTGTTTAACTTAATTGATAAAATTGAGAAAATTAAAGTTGACGAGGCTCAAATTGAACCGTTTATGGATATTATATATAAAAAATTAAGTTGGCTTACGCGTGAAGAATTAATTAAGCATTTTGTTTCGGCAGAGTTTAACAGGTTTTTGTCTTACTACAAAGATGCTCCGGACTTGAATATTTCCGAAAATGTTAATGATTCGGAAGGCAAAAGAAAAGACAGAAAAAACAGAAGCGATAAAGGATTTTCACGTTTTTTTATAAACATAGGATCCAAAAAGAAACTTTCACCGGCAAAACTGATAGGCTTAATTAACGATCAGACTCAAATGCGAGATATAAATATAGGTAAAATTGATATTCTTGACAGCTTTTCTTTTTTTGAAGTTGAAACTAAATATGAAGACAGTATTTTAGAAGCATTTAAAGGTTGTAAGTATAAAGGAATGAATGTTTTGGCAGAGCTGTCAAAAGAAAAAACAAAAACAACACAGCAAATAGTAAAAACAAAAAAACGCTCCAAAAAAAGATACGGAAAACGAAAAAAGTAAAATACACATATTACGGCGGGTAATTTTGAGGCTGATTATTGAAAAAATTTACTTTTTATTATAACCTTGATTTAAAAAATCATTAAATTGCGTTTTTGATTATTTATTAATTTAATTAATGAAACTATCGCTGTATTTTACGGGAAAAACATCTTTCGACTACCTTGAAAAAGGTATTTCAGAATACGAAAAAAGAATAAAAAGGTATATCGATTTTAAAATCAAAATTATAAAAGACGTAAAAACCGGCAAAAATATTCCGGTAAAAATCGTTAAACAAAAAGAAGGCGAACAAATTCTGAAACAGTTAAAAACGGATGATTATCTGATTTTGCTTGATGAAAAAGGGAAACAATATACCTCTCGAGAATTTGCAAAACTTATTGATAATAAAATAAATACAGGAACTAAACATTTGGTTTTTTTAATCGGCGGAGCATTCGGGTTTTCGGAAGATATTTACAAAAGAGCAAACGGCAAACTGTCATTATCAAAAATGACATTCTCACATCAACCCGTAAGACTGCTGTTTGCCGAACAAATCTACAGAGCATTTACAATCATAAGAAGAGAGCCTTACCACAATGATTAGAAAATACAGGCATATTATTCTCTTTTTTGCGGCAGTTGTTTTCTTTACTTTGTCATATTTTTCCTATAAATATTTTGAAAGAGCATCACAATATGTCCTTGACACAAATAAAATTGAAAAAAAAATACAAGAAAATGATACAGAGCTGATAAATATACTTCAATATTACAAAAAACAATTGGAAGGAAAAGCAAATATCCTTAAAAGCAGAAATTCTCCTTTTTACTTCAGTACGCTTAAAACAACATATAAAAAGAATTTTACGGTTCTGATTTACGAAAACGACACTTTAAAATTTTGGACTGATAATTTCTTCCCGGCACCTTTCCTTTTTTCAGAATCAAATTTTGAAGACAAGGAAGTCGTAAATGCTCCGAACGGCTGGTACAGACTGAAAATTATCAGAACAAATGATTTTGAAATCACGGGACTGTACTGTATTAAAAAAAATTTCTTTTATGAAAATAAATATCTCAAAAGCAGCTTTACCATAGGTTTAAATTTGCCGTCATCCGCAGTTGTTTCCACTTCTCCTATTTCTATAGGAAAAAATATAAAAGATTCAGAAGGAAACTATTTGTTCTCACTTATACCCTCAAATAATATAATAAGCAACAATACAGATTATAATATTCCGTTTTTTCTGTTTGTTATATCTCTTATACTTCTGTTATCGGCAACTGCCGAGCTGCTGAAAAAAACATATAAAAACTATATCTTTCCGAGCATTTTATGGCTGTCGGTTTTTATTCTGTTTTATTTTATTTTAAAACTTGACCTTCCGCCGTTTTTAAACGGAGGAGAGTTTTACTCCGGAGAAATTTATTCCGGAAATTTTCCGTTCGGCAATATTGCCGATATAATTATAGTGTCTGTTTTTTATATATTCACGGCTGCTAACTTATTCAATGTAATACCTCTCGAAAATATTTTTGAAAAAATATCCGAAAAACGACCGTTATTTTTATACATCCTTTTTATAACGGCTTTATTTGCGGCAGCACTTTTATTTATCAATACGTCAAGCTTGCTTAAAGACATAATCCTAAGCTCTGAAATACAATTTGACATAAGAAAGATTATTAATCCTGACATTAATTTTGCAGCTGTATTAGTGTCAACTTCAGCACTTTACCTTTCGGTATTCTATTTTGCAGACTCGGTTATTCGTTTGTCTTTAAAATTAATTTCATTTCTGAACCTGTTTGTTTTAATTGTTTTTACGACAATATTGCTCTCTTTTTTCGATTTAATTTTTTTCGGATTTCATTTTTACGAAATTTCATTTTTCGGGGCAATTATTCTTATAATATTAATTGTAAGAAAACACAAAGATTCATACTCCTATTTTTCCGTGCTGGCTATCATTTTTATTTTTACCTTATTTTCATCTTTATTTACAGATAAATACAACCGGCAAAAAGAAAAAGTAAACCGTAAAGAACTAATTAAAAAACTGACAAATGACAGAGACCCTATAGCCGAAAGTTTTTTAAGAGAAATAAACCTGCGTCTGTACAATGACACTGTATTAATAAATAAAATTAAAGATGTATCCGAAAACCAGGATCTTGAAATATTTGAGTATCTGAAAAGAAAATATTTTTACGGATTTTGGGAAAAGTATGACTTAGAAATAAGCCTTTGCGGCAATACCGAGTTTTATCCCGAAGAAAATCAAGCCGAAAACTGTCGAGGCTTTTACAGAAACGAATTGCTTAAATTCGGCGAAAAAGCAGAAAATACCAATTTTTGGCTGATGCATTACAATACCGGAAAAATTACGTACTTCGGCATTGTTGACGTTCCTGTTGAAAATGACGAAAGAGAAATGAGCCTTTATATTACTTTGAGTGAAAAGTTAACGGCAAAAACCTTAGGGTATCCGGCACTATTGATAGATAAAAGTACAAAAACAAAAGATGAATTCTCCGGTTACTCATATGCAAAATACAGTAAAGGCATTCTTGCCGTTAAATTCGGAAACTTTCCTTACGAACTGAAAGATGATAAATTCCGAAAAAATATTAACAGTGTTGAATATGAAACCGAGTCTGACAATTACAGGCATTTGGTTTATGTCGGAAATAAAGAGAAAATAATAGTTTTGAGCAAAGAAAAAAAGACATTTTTTGACAATGTAATATCTTTTGTTTATCTGTTTTTTATTTATAATGTACTTGTTTTTATTGCAGTTTTATTTTACGATTACAAATACCTGCTGAGAAGTTTTCGGTTCGATTTTAAAAATAAAATCCGCTTTTCAATGATTTTTATCTTGCTTGTTTCTTTCATTCTTTTCGGAGCGGGAACAATTTATTTTACCGTAAGGCAAAACAAAAAAGTAAATGAAAGAGAAATGAAAGAAAAGGTGCAGTCGGTTTTAACGGAATTAAAACATAAACTTCAATACGAAGAAGAGTTGACACCGGATTGGCATACCAAACAATACGACCATCTTGACGAGCTGCTTAATAAATTCTCTCAAGTATTTTTTTCTGATATAAATCTATACGACTTAAACGGAAAGCTTTTGGCAACATCCCGTTCTGAAATTTTTAACAGAGGTCTTATCGGAAAACAAATGAATCCCGAAGCATTCAGAATGCTGGTTTCTGAAGGAAAAACAGAATATATACAGAAAGAAAGTATAGGGAAGATGGAATTCCTCTCAATTTACATTCCTTTAAGAAATGAAAACAATAAGATAATAGCATTTATTAATTTGCCCTATTTCTCAAATAACAATTCGGTCAGAAAAAATATAACCGACATTTTAATTGCAACAGTAAATCTGTATTTAGTTTTATTCTTACTTACTGCCTTTTTAAGTGTTTTACTGTCTTCACAAATTACAAAACCCTTAACATTGCTTCAGGATAAACTGAAAGACGTTCAAATAGGAAAAAAACACAAGCAGATAATATATACAAAAAAAGATGAAATAGGGACACTGGTAAAAGAATACAACATAATGCTCGCAAAACTTGAAGACAGTGCTCATAAACTTGCCGAATCGGAAAGAGAGAGTGCTTGGCGGGAAATGGCAAAACAAATAGCCCACGAAATAAAAAACCCGCTAACGCCTATGAAATTAAGCATACAGCTTTTACAAAAAACATGGTTTGACAAAGCAACAGAAAAAGAAGAATTTGAAAGACGCTTAAATACCGTAACCCAAACTCTGATAGAGCAAATTAATACGCTGTCTTCAATAGCTTCCGAATTTTCCGCTTTTGCAAAAATGCCTAAGGCAAGAAAAGAAGAGGTTGAAATTGTCAGAAAACTTAAAAATGTAACTTCTCTGTTTGAAAATGAGCAAAATATTGAAATTAACCTTATCCTAAACGGAATTCCGGAACTGTATGTAATAGCAGATAAGGAACAGGTTTCCAGAGTATTTATAAACCTGATAAAAAACGCAATTCAGGCAATACCGAAAGGCAGAAAAGGAAAAATAACCGTAAAACTTGAAGAGTCGGAAAACAGAGCAAAAATTACCGTAGAAGATAACGGAGAGGGGATAAGCGAAGAACAAAAAAAGCATCTTTTTGAGCCTAATTTTACTACAAAAACAACAGGTACGGGAATAGGCTTGGCAATAGTAAAAAACATTGTAACAACTGCCGGAGGAAGCATAAAGGTTGAATCAAAAAAAAATACCGGAACAAAGTTCATTATTGAATTTTTAAAAATTCAGGCAACTTTCGTGTAAAAAGTTTGGTCTTTTGATAAAAATTTAGTAACATTCGCAGTTATATTTAAAAATAAAAACCCATGAAATCATCTTTTAAAATCACTTCTTTTTTTTTGATAATAATATTACTTGCTTCCGGTTCTGTTTTCGGACAAAATCTTAAAGAAGTAAACTCAATAATAATAGATAACAATACCGTGACCGCCGTAAACATTTCGCCTGACAACAGCCTTGTAATTTGCGGATTTAAAGACGGTGATATTATTGCTTACGAAACTCTTACGGGCAAACAAGTTTATGAAGTAAAAAGACATAACAACGACATACATTCCATAAGTTTTAATAAAACCGGAAAATATTTTGCTTCTGCGGGACAAGACAGAGCTGTTGTTGTGTGGACCGTTGCTGAAGGAAAGCAGCTTAAAACATTTTACGGCGGAGATGCCGTTTGGACGGCAGAATTTACACCAAACGGCAAATATCTTGCATCCGGAGGAACAGACCAGCTCATAAGTGTCTGGGAATTAGTTTCGGGGAAGAGGTACAGGTCTCTTTGGGGACATAAAAACCGTGTTTACTCTCTTAAAATATCAGATGACGGCAAATATATCGTAAGCGTATCGGGAGATAACTCCTTAAAAAAATGGGATATATCCAAACAACTGCAAATTAAAACCGTTAATGCTCATGCAAATGTTATTACCTCTGTTGCAATCAGCCCAAACCGGAAAATAGTTGTTACCGGCTCAAAGGATAATACGGTAAAATTATGGGATTTTGATACTTTTGATAACATTGCCCTTATGAGAGGACATCGCTGGTGGATAAATAAAATTGACATAAGTCCTGACTCTAAATACATTGCAAGTGCCTCCGATG
>JALSMF010000367.1 GCA_026987795.1 Bacteroidales bacterium | reverse complement strand
GTTATTTCAGCTTTAGCAGCCGGCAATACCGTAATTTTAAAGCCGAGCGAATTATCTTACAATGCATCGGCAATTACGGCAAAAATTTTCAACCGTATTTTTATTCCCGAAATTTTTCATGTCGTTTTAGGCGGAATAAAAGAAGCACAAGCATTGTTAAATTTAAAATTTGATAAAATATTTTTTACCGGAAGTATTCCCGTTGGGAAAAAAATATACGAAGCAGCAGCCAAAAATTTTACGCCCGTAACATTGGAACTCGGCGGGAAAAGTCCGGCGTTCGTATTGCCGGACGCAAATTTGAAAATGACGGCAAAACGCATTGTTTGGGGCAAATTCCTGAATGCAGGACAAACTTGCGTAGCAACCGACTATATTCTCGTTGACAGAAAAATTGAAAAGCCCTTGCTTGAAGAGCTGAAAAAACAAATCGAAGTTCAATTTCCGGACTTTGAAAACGGTATTCCGGAAAATTACGTGCAAATTATAAACGAACGAAATTTTGACCGGTTACTGAATCTTATTGACGAAGAAAAAATATACTGCGGCGGAACATCCGACCGCAAAAGTCGCCTTATCGTTCCTACCGTACTCCATAATGTTTCGTTTGAAGACCGAATTATGGACGGCGAAATTTTCGGACCGATATTACCCGTTATCGCTTTTGACAGCTTAGATAAAACTCTTGAAGCCGTTAATGTGAAGCCCAAACCTTTGGCTCTGTATATTTTCTCCAAAAATAAAAAATCAATCAGAAAAATTCAAACCGAAATTTCTTTCGGCGGCGGTGCAGTAAACGATACGGTAATGCACCTTACCAACCACCGTTTGCCGTTCGGAGGAACAGGCTCAAGCGGCATAGGTAATTATCACGGATATGCCGGTTTTGAAACGTTTTCGCATTTTAAAAGCATACTTAAAAAGCCCTTTTGGTTTGAGCCGCCTGTTAAATATGCGCCTTATTCCGAAAAAAAGCGAAAAATATTAAAGTTCTTAATTGAGTAAAAAGTTAAACAGAAAACATATTTACTCTTTTACCATATCAAAAACGGCTTTTGTTACATTCATTGCACCCTCTGCAATATCTGCAATTGTTGCCTCAAGCATATAACAGGGTGTCGTGGCTGTTTTATAGGTTTTATCAACAACTACTTCACCGTGATTTGTGATTTCGTGTTTTCCTCCCATTTTCTCAATTGCATCTGCAGTTCCTTTATCTTGACCGATTGTAACCTTAACCCCCTCAAGAACTTTTGCTATAACAGCAGGCGAAATGCATAGTGCTCCTATCGGCTTACCTTGTGCAACCGCATCTTTTATTGCATTTTCAACATCCGGGATTACGGTACAATCGGGACCGTTAAATGCAAATGTTGACAAATTTTTTGCAACACCGAAACCGCCCGGCATAATCAAAGCATCAAAGTCTTCCATATTAAGCTCGGAAAGAGGCTTAATGTTTCCTCTGGCAATTCTGGCTGCTTCAACCATAACATTGCGTTTCTCATTCATTTCCTCTCCTGTTATATGATTAATAACATGGTGTTGATCCGTATCCGGAGCAAAGATTTGATACGTTCCGCCGTTTTTAACCACAGCATACATTGTTAATGTTGCTTCATGAATTTCGGCACCGTCGTAAACACCGCATCCTGATAAAATAATTGCTGTTTTCGGAGATTTCTTCATAATATTTTTTTAATGTTATAAAATATCTTTAATTGTGTTATTTAGTTGGGTTTGAATATTTAATATTTATTTTTGTAATAAGTTTTTGAACAAACAATATAATAAAATTTTTTAAATTATGAAATATTTATTCGGGAAAATAAAAACAAATGCAGTTTGGATTTTATTCTCTGTCGTTATTTTTACAACATCTTGCTCCGTAACTGAAAATAAAACAATTATTGATACCGGAAGCCGAAAAAAAGAGTTAATAGGAACGTGTACAAGAGATGGGTTCGAAAAAGCTGAATATAAAAGTTGGTTCAAAGAAGAATATTCCGGCTATATACCCAAAAAAGAGATTACCGATAAATTAAAAGACCCGTCTTTGTACCGTAACTTAAAAGTAAAAATAATTTTCGGAACTTGGTGCAGCGACAGCAGAAGAGAACTGCCGAGATTTTATAAAATTGTTGACTCGGCAAGTATTCCGCAAAATATTATAAACTTAACGGCAGTTGACACAAAAAAATCTTCAAGAGATAAAAACATTGACGGTATCAGCTTTACCCGAATACCCACTTTTATTTTTTATAAGAGCAACAAAGAAGCAGGACGAATAACAGAAAGACCCGAAAAAAGTTTAGAAGAAGATATGTTAAACATACTCAGTTCGGTAAAATAAAAAAAGAGTCGAAAAAACGACTCTTCCGTTTTGACAGATATGTTCAGGCAAATAAAGGATTCTTTCGATGAAATATATCCTTAATTTTTCTGTCCAGTTCATCAATTGAAAATGGCTTAATTATTATTTCATCAAAGCCTTCGTCCTCGTACGTTTGATTAAAGTCTGATGCAAAATCGCGATTAATCATAGCCATAACAGGTATCGTATTTACCGGATAGTCCATTTTTCGCCTTATATGTTCAATTGTCTCAAAGCCGTCAAATTGAGGCAGTTCAAGGTCTAAAAGCAATAAATCGAATCTTTTTTCTTTTAATGCCAGAATAACATCATACCCGGTATTTGCCGTATCATATTCCCATCCCAACATTTTTAAAATTTCGAGAATAACCTTACGGCTCGGTTCAAAACCTTCGGCTAAGAGAATTTTTTTATTTTTTTTCACGCACTGACTTTTTATAATTTTATACTTTCACAAAACACAGGTGCATATTTTATGCCGCAATTTGCCTTGTAAACTTTGTGTTACTATACATTCTGTAAGGTTACACAGACAAGTTTAATATGATTTTTTACTTGTTTTTTTAAAGAAATTAATATAAAAAACTGATATTAAAATGTATAAAAAAATGTTCAAAAAAAATAAAAAAAATAACACCTCTGATAGTAAAGAATAAAGATAAAGCAAATAAATTTTGTCAATATATAATTCATTTATAAATTTACATATTGAAAACAGATATATTTTATATATTTGTATGCTGTTTTTTATTACCGTAACTTTACAACAGAGGTAAAAATCACTATAAGAAATAATTAAATGTAAACACATGAAAAAGCAAATTCTTCGAATGTTCGGTTTTATATTATCTGTATCATTAATCAGTTCTGTTGTTTTTGCACAAGCTCCGAAAATGATTTTAGTTGAAGGCGGAACTTTCACTATGGGGTCGAACTCCGGTGTTCCGGAAGAAAAGCCGGCACATAAAGTAACCGTTAATTCTTTTTATATAGGAGAGCACGAAGTAACAGTTGCCGAATATAAAAAATTTGCTTCGGCTACCGGGAAAAAAATGCCGGAACCGCCGGATAAAGAATGGATGGAATCTCACAAATATACTCAAATGTTCTATGTATCGTCAGGTAAAGCATGGTGGGGGTGGCAGCCGAATTTTCCTATGCAACACGTAAATTGGTATGATGCCATTGAGTATTGTAACTGGTTGAGTAAGCAAAACGGACTTGAAAAGTGCTACTCAAAAAATGCAGACGGAGGATGGGATTTAGACAGAACGAAAAACGGCTACCGTTTACCGACTGAAGCGGAATGGGAATTTGCAGCGAGAGGCGGAAATAAAAGTAAAAACTTTAAATACAGCGGAAGCAATGATATAAATTCTGTTGCTTGGTATGATGAAACATCAAAACTCTCAGGACCTAAAAACGTAAAAACCAAACAGCCCAACGAACTCGGAATATATGATATGAGCGGAAATGTGTGGGAATGGTGCAGTGATTATTATAAATCAAACTATTACGCTTCTTCACCGGAAGATAACCCTTTTTGCAGTACTCCTATGCCTTACCGCGTAATAAGAGGCGGTTCATGGCACTATCGTGCCGAACTTGCAAAAGTTACAAGCCGAGACGGACCTAAAGCCGGAATGACAAATTATAATTACGGTTTCAGGCTGGCAAAAAATAAATAACAATACAAAAATTATTATGAAACGATTCTTAACCGGAGTCGTTTTTTTACATATCCGTAATGAAAAGTGCCATAACATATAAGTTCGTTTATGTATCGGGAATATTGCTGATGTTTTTAATCTTTTCCTGCAATAAAAATCAAAAGGATGCAGAAAGAGCCTTGCTGTCTCAATACCTTGAAGAGAATAATATAATAAAGGACCCTGTTGCCGACGGTTTATACATTATAGAAAACGGCTTCTCAACATCTGAAAGTTCAGATTTTCCTCAAAAAGGAGATACTCTTATAATTATATACAAAGGGTATTTATTGTCAGACCAAAATATTGTTTTTGACGAAAAAACCATTGATAACCCCGGCAAATATGTATATCTGACAGACAAAGTTATTCCGGGATGGGAAAAAGCTGTCGGTTTAATGAAAAAAAATATGCCGGCATTGCTTATTATGTCTTCCGATTGGGCATATAAAGGACACCAAACCGGAATAATCCCCCCCTACTCCACATTAATTTTTGAGGTAAGAATAGTTGAAATTATAAAACCGTAATTTTGTACAATCTGGCAAAGAAAATAGTTATAACAGGACCGGAGTCAAGCGGGAAAACAACTCTCACAAAAAAACTTGCAGAATATTATAATACCGTATTCTTCACTGAATATGCAAGAGAATATATTGAAACGCTTAACAGAGAATATCTTTATAAAGATTTGGAACATATTGCAAGAAGGCAAATAAAAGAACTGTCAGAGAATAAATATGAACACAGTAAAAAATTCATTTTCTTTGACACGGGATTAATAATAACAAAAGTTTGGTTTGAATATAAATACAATAATGTACCGGACTTTTTGTCAGAAGCACTTAAAAACACAAAACCTGATTATTGTCTGCTATGCTTTCCCGATTTACCGTGGACTCCGGATAAAACAAGAGAAAACGGAGGAGAAAAACGAATAGAGTTGTTTGCCAAATACAAACAGGAACTTGATAGTTACGGTTACGAGTATGACGTTATCAAAGGTAAAGGAAACAGCCGTTTTTTATCCGCAGTACAATATTTATCTTCGGCATACAGTTTGTAGTTTAAGAAAAAAACATAAAAACAATCAAACATAATTTTAAAATTAAGCACAATGAAAAACAACTTAAAACTGTTTGTTCTCGCGAGTATTTTGTTTTTATTCGGCTTTTATTCCCCGAATACGGTAAAAGCACAAGTCAGTTACAGCGATAATACAGATGAAAACCGCCTTGTTTACTGGTTTTATGTCAGTGTAAGAGAAAAGGAAGATTCCGAGACCGGATATGTAAGTTATGACTTACAGTTGAAAGGAAATAAAATTCAGCACGGAAGCCAAAAAGAATATGACCGAAATCTATGGAAGTATCTCGGCAACGGTCAAAAAATGGCAATAGGTCCTTTTAATGAATATGAAGAAGCAAAAAAAGCAATGTTATTTTATAAAATACAAGACAAACCTCACCAATTAGACTCAACATATGATGAAAACCAAACAGTTTTCTGGTTTGTACTGCACGTAAACAGAAGACCCCGTTCCAACTCTTACCAATTAGTAAGAAAACCCGGAGCTATTGCATCCGGAACTTACCGCGATTTTGACCTTTTCCTCAAAGAGAACCTTATGATGCGGGTAATGACCGTAGGTCCTTTCAATTATATGCCCGAAGCCGAGGAAGCAAAGCGTATTTACAGGCTGCATTAAGCATCATTTAATCTTTATGCGCGGGATTTTTTTCGACAAGGACAGTATCTGGTACTGTTGTATCCGGCATTACTGTCTTATATTCAATTTTATCTAACCAATCCTTATAAACCATTTTTACTTTGTCGAAGACTTCTTTATTTTCGGGCTTTATCGGTTCAACAGGCGGGGCATCAATCAGCAAAGGATTAATGTTTTTTCCGTTTTTCCAAACCCTGAAATCAAGATGCGGACCTGTTGACAAGCCTGTTGTTCCTACAAATCCTATCAGCTGCCCTTGCTTCACTCTTACACCCGAATGTATTCCTTTCGCAAAACCTTTAAGGTGCATATAACCTGTAGAATAAACACTGTTATGCTTTATTTTTACATAATTACCGCCGCCGCGAGTGTAATAAGCCTTAACAACGACACCGTCACCGAGAGCATATACGGGAGTTCCGGACGGTGCTGCATAGTCAACTCCGAGATGCGGTCTTACAATCTTTAATATTGGATGTTTGCGGGCATAAGAAAAGCCGCTGCTTATGCGAGAAAACTTTAAAGGTGCTTTCAGGAATGCTTTTTTAAGGCTGTTCCCGTCAATATCATAAAAACTTTCAACACTGTCTTGCTTAAACGGTATTGCATAAATCGTATCTCCGTAATGTTCAAAATATGCCGCCAAAATTTTACCGTAACCGATTGACGTATCGTTCACAAATTTTTCTTCATAAATTATTTTAAATTTATCATTTACCTGTAAACCGAAAAAATCTACAGTCCATGCAAATATATCAGATAAATCATTTGCCAATACCGGCTTAACCCCGGCATCCTCCATTGCAAACCACAAATTAGAGCGTATAATACCGCCTGTTTCTTTAATTTTTCTGTCAACCTTTTTTCTTCCCTCATAAACATTTACGGAATCTCGTAAATCGAAAACAATATAATCCGCTTTATTTTTCTCATAAATAAAATATTCCGGAGTTTCTGCAGTATCTTTAGGAAACATTACGACATATTTCTGACCGCTTTTAATTTTTCTGACATCAAAAACATCCTTTCCTTTTTCTAAAACCTTATGAAGTTTGCTTGAAATATTTAATTTCGCAAAAATGTTGCTTAAAAATTCATTTGGCTGAATATAAGATGATTTTACAATAAAGCTGTCAATTTTTATTCCGTACAGTTTTTTTTCTTCAGGCTTTATTGTAACTTTTTCTTTTTCGGAAATATTTTTATCATTTTTTTTACTATAATTACCGTATATTAAAAAAGCAGCAATGCTGAGAATAACTGTAACGAAAACCGTAATTAATATTTTTTTAGTCATTTTCAGAAAATTTAAACCGCAAAAATATAATATTTAAAATAACAGAATGTTAAATATGTGAAATATTGTATATCTTTTACGGTTTTTTATTTAATTTGATAGGAAAATTACATTAATATGAAAATATATACAAAAACCGGAGATAAAGGTAAAACTTCTCTTCTGAGCGGAGAAAAAGTCAAAAAACACAATATCAGGCTAAACGCATACGGGAGCGTTGATGAGTTGAACTCATTTATCGGATACTTAATTTCATTAAATATTAATAAAAAGCATAAAGAATTTTTAACGGATGTTCAGCATAAACTGTTTAATCTCGGGGCTTTACTTGCCGTAAAAAAAGATGTAAATTTCAAAATACCCGAAATTACCGATAAAGATATTCAAGCTTTGGAAACAGAGATAGACAGATTAAATAAAGGAATACCTCCTCTGAAAGAATTTATTTTACCCGGAGGCTCTGCTGAAACAGCTCAATGTCATATATGTCGAAGTGTATGCAGAAGAGCAGAACGAACAGTTTCGGAGTTGTCCGAAAAAGAAAAAATTCAGGAATTGCTTTTAATATATTTAAACCGGCTTTCTGATTATTTTTTTGTACTTGCCAGAAAAATTTCTCAGGAAAAAGAAATAAAAGAAACAGTTTGGAAGCCTTAAAAATAAAGGTTTTGAGCTGTTTTTAAAAAAAATTTTTTGTTTTACTTTTTTTTATATATTTGCAGACCCGAAAAAAAGGATACATTAACCTAAATAAAATAAAAAATATGTATTGGACATTAGAATTAGCGTCAAAATTAGAAGATGCACCGTGGCCCGCAACAAAAGAAGACTTGATTGATTATGCCATTCGTTCGGGAGCGCCTTTGGAGGTAATCGAAAACCTTCAGGAAATAGAAGACGAAGGAGAAACTTATGACAGCATTGAGGACATCTGGCCCGATTATCCGAGCAAAGATGACTTCTTTTTCAATGAAGACGAATATTAAACAGATATTGCTTATTCTCGGGGCTTTTAAGACGGCACAGTCTTTTGTGTTTTTTTAAAAGTCCTTTTTTTATTCGGAAATTTGAAATTTATTTATTTGTTTTTATATATTTGATTTCCGATAAAAGCAATAACAAATGTTTAAACTTTCACTCATTTTTTTAATTATCCTCGGATTCTCCTGCAATTCTCAGAACAATAATACTACTCAAAAAAGCGACAATACCGAAAAAATCCTGAATTTTAAAATTCTGCCTCAAGAGAAAGTAAATTACAAATATATTAAATCAATACCAACACCTCCCGGATATAAACGCATTAAAGCAGATACCGGAAGTTTTGCTTTTTGGATTAGGAATACGGAACTGAAAAAGGATAACACCCTTTACCTGTTTAACGGAACAAAAAAAACTAATCAAAATTTTCATTTTGCTGTTTTAAACTTTGATACGGGAACAAAAGATTTGCAACAATGTGCAGATGCGGTTATACGCCTGAGAGCCGAGTATTTATACAGTCTGAAAAAATACGATGACATACATTTTAATTTTTTGAGTGACGATAAGCCGAGATTTTATAAAGATTATGCAAATAATGATTATTCTTATAAAAAATTCAGAAAGTATTTAGATTATATTTTCTCTTATGCCAATACCGCATCATTAAAAAAAGAGTTAACTCCGGTTAAAGATTTGAAAAAAATAAAACCGGGAGATGTTTTTATACAAAGCGGAAAACCTTTCGGGCACGCCGTTATCGTAGTTGATGTTGCGAAAAACGATAAAGGTGATATTATTTTTATGCTTGCCCAAAGTTATATGCCCGCACAAGATATTAACATATTAAAAAATCTGAATAATGAAAATTTATCTCCTTGGTATAATTTTACGGATGCGGACAGGTTAATTTTGCCGGAATGGGAATTTGAATATTCGGATTTAAGAGAATTTTAAATAAATTATTTATATGAAAACACTTTTTTACAGAGTAATTTACAACAAGTATATAAATTTTATTTTAAGGTATATTAACAAGTTTTTTTATCCTGTTTTACCGAAAAAAATTAAAATACCCCCTTCCGGGACAGTTAAAGTCAAAATTAATTCAAAGAAATTAATATTTGCAACCAATCAAACGAACTACATTACAAATCTTTTATTTTGGGAAGGGTATAAAAATTTTGAATACACCGATATTTTTCTGTCTTTAATAAAAAATGTTGACAGTTTTTTCGATATCGGTGCAAATATCGGATATTATTCTCTTATTGCAGCAATTACAAATCCAGAAATAAGTGTTTACAGTTTTGAACCTGCAGAAGGACCTTTTCATTACTTAAAAATAAATATTGAAAGAAATAATCTTATAAATATAAAGGCAGAAAAAATTGCGATTTCAGAAAAAACAGGAGAAATAGAGTTCTTTGAAACTTATAGTAAAAAATACAAATATATTAAATACAATCTTGGAGGTGAAAGTAATGCCGCACACGAAAAACATCACAAAAATTTTAAAAAATCCGTTGTAAAAACTGAAACTCTGGATAATTACTTCAAAAAGTCCGAGGCAACATCAATTGATTTAATAAAATTAGACACAGAAGGAACAGAGCCGCTTATTTTATCAGAGTCAACAGAAGTAATTAATTTGATGAAACCAATAATTATATGTGAAACTTTATTTAATACAACTGAAGAAGAATTAGAAACCATTTTAAAACCTTTTGATTATGAGTTTTATAATCACACAGAAAACGGGCTGAAACTTGTTGAAACAATAAAACGAACTCAAGACAACGGAGCTCGGAACTGTTTTTTTGTTCACCCTTCAAAAAAGCACTTAATTGAAAAGTTTATTGTTTCTTAAAGCAGTTTTTTATATGCACTTAATAAAACATCTTTGTTTTTATCAAAGCTATATACTGTTTCATATAAGTTGCGGGAAATAAGAGACATTTTTTCCTCTTTACTTTTATTGTCTTTTATATTTAAAACAGCATTCTTAAATGAGTTTTTTGAACCATAAGTATATAACACGCCACATTTATATTTCTTTATAATTTTTGCAGGCATAACTTCTTCATTAATAATTATCGGTTTTTTTAACATCATTGATTCAAATACTTTATTTGGACTTGCATAAATATTATTTTTAATTTTCGGGTTATAGACAGACAATATGATGTTGCTTTCAAAGCCGACTTTAAGTGCTTCATAGTACGGAACACTTTCAAATACAAAAACATTCTCTATCTTCTCACATTTTGTTTTTATTAAATCAAAATCTTTTCCCGATCCGTATATATTAAGTCGTACATCAGAAAAGTCTTTTATTGTATCAATTATAAAATTCAGATCTCGTTTTTCATTATCAATTAAGCCAAGGTAAGAAATTGTAAAGTTTTTTTTCCGAGAATTATAATTGTTTTGAAATTGTTTAAGCAAGTCCGGAGGAGAATTATATACCGTTATTAAGTTTTTTAATTTTTCTCCGAATATTTGATCATATCTGCTGTCATCTGCCATAATTACAAGATCCGCAAATTTCATGAGAAAAATATCTGTTTT
>JALSMF010000366.1 GCA_026987795.1 Bacteroidales bacterium | reverse complement strand
ACAAGTTATGTCAAAACTGGTTTTTCTGAAATCAAAAGTTCAAGGTTTAAATTTCGGAGTTACCTTTAAATATAAAAAATAGTCGGTATATGAAAATTAATAAAAGCGGAGCAAAATTTTCGGCAATAGTAAAAATCGGTGAAGATTTACGCAAAGAAAGCAGCATAACAGGAAGGGAATTTCTTTATCTTAACAGAGGCATAAACAGGGTTGTAAATATTGATTTGGCTGAAATTATCCCTATGATTGATTTTAATTCCGACGCTTTGCAATACTATCCGCACTCAAAAGGAATGCTTTCGCTGCGAAAAGCAATAAACAAAGAGTTTTTTGCAGATAAAGCTTACGAGGATAATATTTATGTTACTTCCGGCGGAATGAACGCTCTTTCTCTTGTTTTTCAAACTCTTGACACAAAAAATGTTTATACACAGTCTTTTTACTGGGGTGCTTATACAAATGCCCTGAAAATAAGCGGAAAAAAACAGCTTTTTTACGATGATATAAAATCTCTTAAAAAAATCAGTGAAAAATTCAACAATTCGGCAATTATAATTTGCGACCCTAACAATCCTACGGGAGCCAAAACCGATGATAATGAGATTTTTGAAATTTTGGACTTGCTTTCCGAACAAAATACAACCGTAATTTGGGACGGACCTTACAGAAGATTATTTTATGACCGGACAGATAATTTATATCAAAAACTGCTTAGTTACGAAAATGTAATTATTACCGAAAGTTTCAGTAAATCAGTAGGTTTAAGCGGGCAACGCATAGGTTTTATGCACTGTAAAAATGAAGAATTTAATAAAGAATTTGCAATAAGATTATTATATTCCGGAAACGGAATTAATGCATTTGCACAAATTTTAACAGAAAAAATTTTAATGACTCCCGAAGGGATAAAAGCCGCCGAAAATTTCAAAAAACATACCGTAAACAATATAACCGCCAACATAAAACTTTTGAAAAGCAAAGGAATTCTTGCCGAAGAATTTTATGATAACGAAACTCCTGTCGGCATATTTGTTATAGTAAATAAATCTTATGAAGAATTAAAAGCAAAAAATATAGGCAGTGTTCCGTTAAATTATTTTACAAAAAGAACTGATTTTAACGTTGAAAATTATTCAAGAATCTGTGTTTCGGTTCCTGAAAAAGATTTTAAAATATTTTTTGATAAGTTCTAATCTTTTCGTTCCGATCGTTTTCTTTCGTGTTCGTTCAAAATAATTTTTCTTAAACGAATTGATTTCGGAGTTACCTCAATATACTCATCTTTTTTAATATATTCCATACATTGTTCGAGCGAAAATTTTACGGCGGGAGCAATTGAAGTTTTATCATCAGAGCCTGAGGCACGCATATTAGTCAGTTTTTTTGTTTTCGTGATGTTAACTAAAATATCGTCTTCACGGGTATTTTCTCCTATTACCTGTCCTGCATAAATCTCTTCGCCCGGATCAACAAAAAATCGTCCTCTGTCCTGTAATTTATCAATTGCGTAAGGAATTGCAGTTCCTGTATGCATAGAAATCAAAGAGCCTTTTTTGCGGGTTTCAATGTCTCCCTTCCAAGGTTCGTAAGCTAAAAAACGGTGAGCCGTTATCGCTTCCCCTTCACTTACCGTTAAAACAGCATTTGCCATACCTATAAGCCCTCTTGCCGGAATAGAAAACTCAAGATGCATCCTTTCATTTTTATTTTCCATTTTCTGAATTTCTCCTTTTCTGCGAGTTACTATTTCTATTACTTTTCCTGAGAACTCTTCCGGAACTTGTATTGTAAGCAATTCTACCGGTTCGTGCTTTATTCCGTCAATTTCTTTAATCAAAACCTGCGGCTGTCCTAATTGAAACTCGTATCCCTCTCTACGCATAGTTTCTACTAATATCGACAAGTGTAAAATACCCCTTCCGTAAACGATAAATTTATCTGCAGAATCTGTTTCTTCTACACGAAGAGCCAGGTTTTTCTCAATTTCCTTAAACAAACGGTCTCTAAGATGGCGAGATGTTACGAATTTACCTTCTTTTCCGAAAAAAGGTGAATTATTTATCGTAAAAAGCATACTCATTGTAGGCTCGTCAACTTTCAGAAATTTTAATCCTTCAGGAGCTTCCGCATCAGCAAAAGTATCTCCTATTTCAAAATCTTCGGGTCCGAGGATTGCACAAATTTCACCTGTTTCAAGTTTTGAACGCTTAATTTTCTCTTTCCCCAAACCTTCAAATCTGTATAATTCTTTCACTTCTGATTTTTCAACTTTTCCGTCTTTTTTAACAACCGAAATTTTCTGCCCGGGCTCTACACTCCCTCTTGTTATCCTGCCTACGGCAATTCTTCCGAGATATGAAGAATAATCTAATGAAGTTACCTGCATTTGAAATGTTCCTTCTTTTTTTTCGGGGGCAGGAATATGTTCTATTATTACGTCTAATAAATAACTTACGTCTTTTGCCGGCTTTTTCCAGTCGCCGGACATCCATCCTTGTTTGGACGACCCGTAAACAACCGGAAAATCCAATTGATCTTCCGTGGCGTTTAAACTGAACATTAAGTCAAAAACGTCTTCATAAACCTCTTCCGGAGTACAATTCGGTTTATCAACTTTATTAATAACAACGACAGGTTTTAATCCCAGTTCTATAGCTTTTTGAAGAACAAACCTTGTTTGCGGCATAGGACCTTCAAAAGCATCTACAAGCAGCAATACGCCGTCTGCCATATTTAATACACGTTCTACTTCTCCTCCGAAGTCTGAGTGTCCGGGAGTGTCTATAATATTAATTTTAACGCCTTTATATCTTACGGAGACATTTTTTGAAAGAATTGTAATTCCCCTCTCTCTCTCCAAATCATTAGAATCAAGGATTAAATCTTTTACGTCCTGATTGTCTCTGAAAAGCTTTACCTGATGTAGTATCCTGTCAACCAGTGTTGTTTTTCCGTGATCAACGTGTGCAATAATTGCTATATTTCTTAAATTTTGCATTATTTTATTTTCCGGTTTAAAAAGTCTGCAAATGTAAGACTTGAAATGACACAAACAAAAAAAGAGACCGTAAAGTCCCTTTTTTATTTTAAGTTATTAAATAAAAGTGTTATTCTAGTATTTCGATCCACCCGAAAATATCGTCTTCATCTCCGGTTTGAATTGCCTGCAGTTTTTTGTACAGTTCGGTTGAGATTTTACCGGGTGCATTTTTAAATTCGTAAGTTTTTCCCGTAACGTCATCCACTATTTTACCTATAGGAGAAATAACTGCTGCCGTTCCGCAGGCTCCGGCTTCTTCAAATGTTTCCAGTTCATCTAATTCTACTTTTCTTATTTCTGTTTTCATACCCATATGTTCTGCTAAGGCTATGAGGCTTTTATTTGTAATTGACGGCAGTATTGAATCTGATTTGGGAGTTATGTATGTATTGTTTTTTATTCCGAAGAAATTTGCGGGTCCGCACTCATCAATATATTTTTTTTCTTTGGCATCGAGGTACAAAACGCTTGCATATCCTTCGTTGTGAGCCTTTTCCATAGACGTTAAACTTGCTGCATAATTGCCTCCGACCTTATATTTCCCGGTACCGAGAGGTGCGGCTCTGTCGTATTCTCGGGTTACAAGCATTGATACCGGCTTAAACCCTTCTTTAAAATACGGACCTACGGGAGTTACAAAAATTATAAAAACATATTCGTCTGCAGGTTTTACGCCTACCTGAGCACCTGTTCCGAATAAAACGGGTCTTATATACAAAGATGCTCCTGTCCCGTAAGGAGGTATAAAACGTTGATTTTTCCTTATAACCTTTTTTATCATTTTTTTAAACAGCTCGACAGGAGGTGCTGCCATCAAAATCCCTTTTGCCGAATCTTGCAGTCTTTTTGCATTATCTTCCCACCTGAAAAGTCTTACCTTTCCGTCTTTTCCCTTAAATGCTTTAAGCCCTTCAAAAGCTTCTTGTCCGTAATGTAACGCCGTTGCCGCTATATGAACGGGAATATATTCTGACGATGAGACTTCGATTTTACCCCATTCGCCGTTTTTGTAATAACATCTTACATTATAATCCGCTTTAATGTATCCGAAAGACAAATCTTTCCAATTTATATTTTCCATATCTTAAATTTTTTAGATTTTAACTGCTCAAAGATAAAAATTTTGAATGTTTTGTTTTATGTTATAAAACAAAAAGGTTCTGCTTTCACAAAACCTTTTCGTTTATTTTAATCGTCTTCCGTTATCAAAGATTTAATTCTTTTTATTTGTTCTTCTTTATTAACAGTTCGCATTCGTCTTGCTGTTTCCGTAAAATATTGATGAGCAGTTAAAAATTTAACCTGCAGCTTATTCCAGTCGTTGAAAGAACCTATAAGCCCCTGAACTTTCAGTTCTTGGTACAAGGCATCCGAAACGGGAACCATATCTCGTCTTCCGAGATAATCTAAATCGGCATCGGCAATTATTTTTTGAAGCAGTGTTTTTGGTTGCGGAGGAAGTTTTGTTGCCATTATAATTCCTTTAATAATCTCTATCTGCTCTTTGTCATAACCGAATTTAGGCAAAACCTCTTCTGCTATCTCACAACTTCTTTCTTCATGGTTAACGGCACCGTCAACCTGACCGAAATCATGAAATAAAGCGGCTGTTTTGAGAAGTAACATTTCTTCTTCCGAAACCCCTTCTCCGTAACCTATAATTTCCACTCCTATGGTGACGTCAATCGTATGTTTATAGTTATGGTAATATAAGTGTTTAGGCAGTTCTCTTTCCAGCCTGTCCAGAACATAGTCATTCAAATCTTCAAATTTTATTATCTGAAATTTTGTTCTGAAAGCCTTATTCGGCACTTTTCCTTTTCCGTCAACGGATAAATCCGGGCGGTATCCCTTAACTATATACACCGGCACATCTCCTTTATATTTTACAGGCATTTTTAACCTGAATTCACAAGCAAAGAAATCTTTAATAAACTCATATGTCATACCTGACACACTGATTTCAGACGGATTGCAAACCGATTCTATTCTGCTTGCTATATTGGCGGTATCACCTTTTATGTCGTAAGATATTTTCTTTTTACCCGAAATTACGGCTGTAACGGGTCCTGTATGAACTCCGAAGGTTAAATCCCATATTTTCCTGTTGTTTTTCTTTGACTCTTCCTGAAGATGTTTTAAATATTCCTGCATTTCTAAAGCCGCCATTATGACTTCTATAGGGTTTGTTCTGTTTTTTTTCGGAATACCGCCGGCACACATATACGTATCTCCTATTGACTTAACTTTTTGCAGGTTATTTCTTTCTACCACCTCATCAAACTTAAAAAAGAAGCTGTCAAGTTCATCTATTAAAGCTTCGGCATTTTGTTCTCCGGAAAGTTGGGTAAAACCTTTTATATCGGAAAACATCACGGTAACCATTTTGTATCTTAACGAAGATGTTTTTTTCTCTTTCCTGTTCAGTTGTTTTTTTGCATCGGCAGGCAAAAAAGACAGCATTTCTTTTTGTTTGTCGTTCTCTTCTATAAGTTGCTCATTCTGCTCTGCAAGTTCTGAGTTTAACTTTTCAAGAGCTTCTATTCGTTCTTTTAAAACATTAATTTCATTTTCAAGTTTTTTTATATCTTTATTTTCGCTCATTGATAAAATTTTAACTGTTTTTTGAATCGTAAAATTAATTAAAAAAAGAATATTATTTCTATTTTATCTTCTTATTATTTCTATTTTTTGATTAATCATTAATTTTCTTGATTAATCAAAAAATAATTATTAAATTTGAAAATTGATACCTCAACACTTTATATTATGGATAACAACAGGCCTGTTATAATACCTTGGGATTTTTCCGAACTTTCTGAATATGCATTGCAACATGCTGAAAAATTAGCAAAAAGATTAAATTGTAATATCTTATTACTGCATATTGTAAAAAAAAGTTCGGAAATTGAGGATGCAACGGCAAAAATGACATCTGCTGTCAAGCAATATGAAAAAGATTACGGCATTAAACCGAAATTTGCCGTGAAAGAGGGAAGTATCTTTACGGATATTAACAGGTTAATTGAAGAGGAAAATGCTCTTTTTGCCATTATGGGAACACACGGAATCAAAGGCATGCAAAAATTTACGGGAAGTTGGGCTTTAAAGGTTATTGTCGGTTCGGAAGCACCCTTTATTGTCGTTCAGGATTCGCCCAAATCCGGCGAACTCAGCAATATCGTTTTTCCCGTAGATTATAAATTTTCAGAAAAAGAAAAATTAGTATGGGCAGACTTTCTTTTTAAATATTTTA
>JALSMF010000365.1 GCA_026987795.1 Bacteroidales bacterium | reverse complement strand
CATCTGTGTTATACAGAATATTCAGACCCTTTATTTAAGAAAAAGGTTAATTCTAATATAATTACGGCAAAAAGATTTTTATCTGACAAAGGCGTAAGTTATAATATTATTAAATTAGAGGGAAAAAATCTTTATGATGAGACCGTAAAATATGCAGAAGAAATAAATGCTGATTTAATAATGATTACAACTACAAAAAATATTAGCTTGCATGATTATATGCTCGGTGCTTCGGAGCAAAAAATGATAGCGAACGAAAAGAAAATACCGATAATGACTATAAATCCCAGAACAGATTTAACAAAATTTAAAGGTTTTAACTAATTTTACGTAAACAATCAAAAGTAAACAGTTTTATTTTAGCATTGTGTTAAAGCAAAAATAATGTATATAATTTAATGTCTCACTAAGAGAGTTTTAGTTTTGACATTAAAACAACTGCAGAACTTACAAATATAACAACAGATACAGAACTTGCAGGCATAAGTATTGCCGCAATTATCGGAGACAATTGTCCGGTTACGGCAAAATAGAGTCCCGCAATATTATATAAAAAAGAAATTAACAAACTTGCTCTGACAATTTTCATAGAAGTTTTGGAAAAGCCGATAAACTTATTCAAATATTTAAACTTCTCTGCCTCCAAAATAGCATCACAAGCAGGAGAGAAGTGATAAATGTCATCGGCAACGGAAATGCCGACATCTGCTTCATTTAATGCTCCGGCATCATTTAAACCGTCTCCTGCCATTAAAACTTTTTTACCTTCAGTCTTCAGCTTTTTTATATAGTTAAGTTTATCTGCAGGTGATTTATTAAAATTCAGTTTATCCTCATCTTTAAACAGTTTCAGCAAGTTATCCTTTTCGGCATCGGTATCACCCGATATCAAATGTAATTCATAGTCTTTTCTCAAACTGCTGATAATCTCCGATAATCCTTCTCTGTATCTGTTCTCAACGGTAAAATAGCCTTTCGGAACATTATTTACAGAAACATATACGCTTGTTTGTTTTGCTTTTCCTGAATCGTCTCCGTAAATAAATTCATATGATCCGACTTTTATTTTAGTATCTTCATAAATACCTATAACTCCTCTTGCAGGAAGTTCTCTGAAATCTTTAATTTTTTCATGAGAATATTTCTTTAAATGTTCGTAAACAGCCGAACTCATAGGATGTGTGGATTGTCTTGTAACAGACTTTATTAAAGAAAGTTCCTTATATGAAAGTTTTTCTCCGAAGTAGCTTACTTTAAGTCCGTCAGACTTTGTAATGGTACCTGTCTTATCAAAAACTATTGTATCTGTTTTTGACAGTTTTTCAACAACATCGGTTCTTTTCAGGTAAAATCCCCTTTTTCCGAAAACTCCCATAGCAGTTCCGTAAGTAAACGGCAGCGAAAGAGCCAAAGCACAAGGACAGGCAACTATCAAAACAGAAGTAAAAACCAGCAAAGCCTCTTTTGTATCTATAAACAACCATATAGTCCCTGCAATAACAGCTATTAATATAACTGCAGCCGTAAAATACTTGCTTATATTATCAATAATTGTAGAATAACTTTTTTCTTTAATTTTGTCTTTATCATCCTGGTTCCACAATTTTGTAAGTTTACTTTGCAAAACTTCTGTTGTAACTTCCATTTCCAATGCTTCCCCTACTTGCCTGCCTCCGGCATATACAATATCTCCGACATTTTTCTTAACAGGCTGAGACTCTCCGGTAACAAAGCTGTAATCAATATACGCATCTCCTTTTAAAAGTTTTGAATCTGCAGGAATTAGTTCCTGATTACGAATAAGTATTTTCTGACCGGGTTTTAAATTTTCAAGTAAAACACTATCCTCTTTACCGCTTTCCAAAACGGTAACGGCTATAGGAAAATAAGATTTATAATCCCGTTCAAAAGATAAAGCTCTGTAGGTTTTGTTTTGATACCATTTTCCGATAAGCAAAAAAAAGACAAAACCGGTAAGTGAATCCATATAACCAGAGCCTGAATGACTTAAAATTTCATAAGCACTTTCAAGAAATATAGCAAGCATTCCTATTGCAACAGGCAAGTCAATATTTATAATTCTGTTAAAAAGATTTTTAAATGCAGATTTTATATAATCGCTGCCGCTGTATGAAATTACCGGTATTGCAAAAAGCAGATTGAGTATTCCGAAAAGAAATTTATATTTCTGTTCTAATCCGAAACTACCTTGTATATATTCCGGAAAACTTAAAAGCATAGTATTTCCGAAAGCAAATCCGGCAACACCTATTTTTTTCAAAAGTTTTTTCCCTTCTTCTTTTTGTTTGTCATATTCACCCTTTTTTTCAAGACTTATATGCGGAATATAATGAATCGAAGACAAAAGTTCAACAAGCTGTCTTAAAGTTATCTCTTTTTCATTAAAAGTCACCGAGACTTCTTTCTTTACAAAATTCACCATTGAACTTGATATTCCTTTATTGAGAGTGTTCAAATTTTCAAGCAGCCAGATACAGGAAGCACAATGTATTGACGGAATAAAAAAAGTAACTTTTACCATATCCCCTTCCCGAAATTCGTAAATTTTCTCTTTTACTTCTTCTTTGTCAAGATAGGCATATTTATCATCAAAATCATCAATGTCAACTTTAATTCCGGGAGTATCTTCTATTTCATAATAAGAATATAAATTATTTTTATTTAAAAGTTGATATACTGTTTTACACCCGTTACAACAAAACGGTTTATTCTGATACATAATCGGATGTCTTCCGCAATCCTCTCCGCAGTGAACACAAATATCTCCCATATTTTTTTAAACTGATAAAAGTATGAAAAAATACTTTAAATCGGATACAGGCAAAAGAAAAAACTTTAAATCCGTAAAAAAAGATACTAATATACTTAATGTAACGCAGTATTTGTAAAATAAATAAAAACAGATAAATTTGCTTTCTTAAAAATTTACGGAATGATACAAAAACTGAAAAATCTTGAGAAAAAGGCGATGTTGCTGGAACCTGAATTTGAGATACGAAATAAGTGGATTAGCAAAATTGAAGAATACACAAATAATTTCTTGGATGACGGTGTAAACAATAAAACATTTACAGCTTTTACAAACAACCAAATTGATAAAATTTCATTCGACATATCCGAAAATCCGGAAAGTATAGAAAGTGTTTTGAAAGAACTTGAAACCAAAGTAGATATTCTCGGTTTAAATCCGGCTTCGGGCGGACATTTGGGTTACATCCCCGGAGGAGGTGTTTACACTACCGCTCTCGGCGATTATCTTGCTGCCGTTTTTAACAAATATGCCGGCATCTATTATGCAGGACCCGGTGTCGTTAAGCTTGAGAACTCTATGATTCGTTGGATGTGCAGAATTACGGGTTTCCCCGTAACGGCACTCGGAAACTTAACATCCGGCGGCTCCGTTGCTACTCTTATTGCTGTTGCCACTGCCAGAGACGCAAAAAACATAACAAGTAAAAACATTTATAGGTCAGTAATATATTTAACGGAACAAGCTCATCATTCTGTTAAAAAGGCAATCAGAATAACAGGTTTGGGAGAAGCAATCATCCGTTATATTCCTTTAACCGAAAATTTCAAAATGAACTCGACAGAACTGAAAAAACAAATTCAAAAAGACATATCTGCCGGGCTCAACCCTTTTTTAATCATTGCTTCTGCCGGGACAACCGATACCGGAGCAATAGACCCGCTGAATGAAATAGCCGATATTGCCGCAAATCATAATTTATGGATGCATACCGATGCTGCATACGGAGGTTTTTTTGTTTTACTCAATTCTGAAAAAGAAAAATTCAAAGGCATTGAAAAGTCAGATTCTGTTACAATTGACCCGCACAAAGGACTGTTTTTATCTTACGGTCTGGGAGCAATATTAATAAAAGACGTAAATGCCTTAAATCAAACACATAAATATCAGGCAAACTATATGCAGGATAAAATTGAAACATTTTCAGAACCTTCTCCGGCAGATTTATCTCCTGAACTTACAAAACATTTTCGGGGATTAAGAATGTGGATTTCTTTAAAACTTTTCGGGCTTTCTCCGTTTAAAGCCGCTTTAGAGGAAAAACTGTTATTAACTCGCTACTTTTATGAAGAAATTCAAAAAATCGGCTTTGAAGTCGGACCTTTTCCTGATTTATCAGTAATGATATATAGGTATGTTCCGAAAAATAAAGATGCTGATGCGTTTAATATGAATATAGTTGAAGAAGTAAAAAAAGACGGAAAAGTTTTTATTTCCTCAACCGTAATAAATGAGAAAGTTTGGTTACGGCTTGCAGTTTTAAGTTTCAGAACGCATAAAAGCACTATCGATTACGCTTTAAATTTACTGAAAA
>JALSMF010000364.1 GCA_026987795.1 Bacteroidales bacterium | reverse complement strand
GTTGTCAATATCTAAAAAAAACATTTCCGGAGACGGAATTTTTACGTGTTTAAATTTAAACTTGCTTTTTTTCATTTTTAATGAATCAACCGGCAGTAATTTTCCTTTGCGAATTTTTTTCAAAACAACATTTCCTTCAAAATACCCGGTTATATAGGCATTAATCGTGTAATCTTTTTCATTTTTTTCCGAATTGTTGCAAGAAGCAAGAATTAATACGGAAAAGAAAATAATTGTCAGATATTTCATATGTTTAATTTTATTTTACAAAGTTCAAATATAATTTATTTTCAGAATCCGCTAAAAAAATAAAACTTTGCGGCTAAAATCAGGTTTTAATGAAAGATATTTTTGAAAACGGAAAAAAACTTCCTCTTATAGATGAATTTTACACTATTCAGGGAGAAGGCTATCACACCGGCAAAGCAGCATATTTTATCAGAATCGGCGGATGCGATATAGGTTGTAACTGGTGCGATACTAAAATTTCATGGACTGCCGATATTCATACTTTAGCTGATACGGATGATATTATTGAAAAAGCATACCTTTCGGAAGCCAAATCTATAGTAGTTACCGGAGGCGAACCTTTAAGCTATAATCTTGACTATCTTTGTAAAAAAGCAAAAGAAAAGGAATTGCAAACTTTTATAGAAACTTCGGGTGCTTATCCTATGAGCGGAAAATGGGATTGGATATGTCTTTCGCCTAAGAAACAAAAACCGCCTGCTGACGAAAATTATCTTACAGCCGATGAATTGAAAATTATTGTTTTTGACGATACCGATTTACTTTGGGCTGAGGAATGTTCTGATAAAGTGTCAAAGAACTGCAAATTGTATCTTCAGCCGGAGTGGAGCAGGAGAGAGGAGAATACTCCTAAGATAATTGAATATGTAAAGAAAAATCCTAAATGGAATTTATCGGTTCAGCTTCATAAATATTTACGTATCCCGTAATGAGAAATTAGTTTTTTATGTTTTACGTTTTTTCTTTTTTGCTGCCGGAAAGAGTATATTATTTAAAATAAGTCTGTAGCCGGGAGAGTTTGGGTGCATATTTAAGTCTGTTTTCGGGTCGCCTACGAAATGGCGATAATCTTCGGGGTCGTGTCCTCCGTAAAAAGTCCATGTGCCTTTCCCGAATTCTCCGTGTATGTAGCGTGCTTCATTTTGAGATTTCAGTTCTCCCATTATCAAAACATTTGATTTTATAAGGTCTTCATTAAAAGCCGTAGTTTGCCCCATAAATCCCTTTATAATTTTAGTATGATTTTGACACAGCATTGTAGGGACCGGGTCCCATTTTGCAGAAAAATCAAATAAGGTAAAAAAGTCATTTTCTTGGTTTACTTTTCGTGTCGTTGTTACGTCAATATCCGAAAACTCGTATTCCATAGGATTTCTGCTGATTTTAAAATCTTTAAAAGCCAAAGTTTTTGAATAGTCCAGTTTTTTTTGGCAATCGGGGTCTGCAGGGTCGCCGTCGAACATAGTTTCGCAGATGTCTGTATTTTCTGCCGAAAGGGCAATGTCGTAAGTGTCGGTTGCTGAGCACATTGCAAATAAAAAGCCTCCGGAAAATATGTATTCTTTTATGCGTTTTGCAACAAATAGTTTTAGTTTGGAAACTTTATTAAATCCTAATGCAGCGGCATCAGTTTCGGCTTTCTTTTTATTATCTCTGTACCACGTTGCATAACGATAGGCTCCGTAAAATTTACCGTATTGTCCCGTAAAATCTTCGTGATGAAGATGTAGCCAGTCATATTTTGATAATTCTCCGTTTACTATTTCTTTATCATAAATTCTTGTGTAAGGGATTTCGGCATATGTTAAAACAAGGGTAACGGCATCATCCCATGGCTGTATTGTTTCAGGAGCGTAAACGGCAATCTCAGGTGCTTTTTCAAGCTTCATTTTGTCCATATTTATTTCAGGACTTGCTATCTTGTCATAAATTAAAGATATCTCAGCGTTACTTACAATTTCGTAACTTACGCCTCTTATTGTGCATTCATCGGTAATGTCTTTTGCGTAATCCATACTGAAACTTCCTCCTCTGTAGTTCAGTAACCAATTAATTTCAAGTCCGTTTTGTAAAACCCAATAGGCTATTCCGTATGCTTTGAGATGGTTTTTTTGGTTTTCATCCATAGGGATAAGAATTACGCTTGCGGAGGTAATTTTAAATATAAAAGCAAAAATCAGAATAAAACCTGTTTTTTTCATTTTCTTAGTGTGAGTTTGGTATTAAAACGGTTCGTCTTCATTATTATTATCAAAAGTAATATCAGGAAAAGAAATGTCGGAGTTATCAAAAAAATCATCTTCGCTGTTGTTCATTTTTGATTCGAGGGTTGCAATGTTTCCCGTTAATTCGTCAAGCGGTTGAATAAAGTTTTCGTCAGGTTCTTCAAAGCGTGCAAATTCTTCGCGGAAACGTAAATTAACATCGGTAACTGCACCGTTTCTGTGTTTTGCAATAATAATTTGTGCTACACCTTTGGTAGGCATTTGATTTTCGTCTTCAGTTATTCCCATTTTTTCGGGTCTGTGTATGAAAATAACAATATCGGCATCTTGTTCTATCGCACCTGATTCTCTGAGGTCTGACAGTTGGGGTCTTTTGTTGCCGGAACGCATTTCTACCGAACGGTTTAACTGAGACAAGGCAATAATCGGAAGGTTAAGTTCTTTAGCTATTGCTTTAAGCCCGCGAGAAATCATACTTACTTCCTGCTCTCTGTTTCCTCGTGTTTCTGCAGTTCCGCTCATTAGTTGTAAGTAGTCAATTACTACCAGGTCAATATTTTCGCGTGTTTTTAATTTTCTGCATTTTGAACGCAGTTCGTTTAATCCGATTGCGGGAGTGTCATCGATGAAAATTCGTGCTTTTTCAAGATTTTTGATTTTATATTCTAATTGTTGCCATTCGTGATCTTCGAGTTTTCCGCTTCTGAGTTTTTCGCTTCCGAGTTCTGTTTCGGCAGATATAAGACGCATAACAAGTTGAACCGAAGACATCTCTAAAGAAAACAGGGCAATAGCTTTGTTATGGTTTACTGCCATATTTCGAGCCATTGAAAGTACAAAAGCTGTTTTACCCATTGAGGGACGGGCTGCAATGATAACTAAATCAGAGTTTTGCCATCCTGATGTTACTCGGTCAAGAGATGAGTAACCTGAGGGAACTCCGCTTAATCCGTCTTCGCGGTTTTTTGCTTCTTCTATTTGCTGAATAGCTTCGTTCATAACGGTATCAATTTGAACTGCTTCTTTGTTTACTGAGCCCAGTGCTAAATCGAACATTTTTTGTTGCGAAAATTCAAGTATTTCCTGGACGTCTTCACCGTCATTATATGAACGGGACTGAATTTCGGAGCTTATCCGGATAAGTTCTCTCTTTATAAATTTTTCGGCAATTATTTTTGCATGATACTCAATATGTGCGGCTGTTCCTACACGAGAAGACAGGCTGACGACAAAAGCCGGTCCGCCTACTTCGTCTAAATCGCCGTTTTGTTTCAGTTTTTCTATAATTGTATGATAATCAATAGGTTGGTGGTTTTCAGACAGGTCTTTAATTGCTTTAAAAATCTTTTGATGCTCAGTTTTATAGAAACTTTCGGGCTTTAAAATATCCAGAACAGCAATATCTTTTCCGCGTTCAAGCATTAATGCGCCAAGAACGTCCATCTCAATATCGGTTGCTTGAGGAGGCAGTTTGCCAAGTTGCTCGTTTATTTCAAAAACAGGATTTTTTTTGTATGTTCTTGTTGCTTGTTTTGCCATTTGTTTTATTCTCTTTTTAAGACAGACAGAGACAGTTTTTTAGACTGTCTCTTATATCCGGTTGATAATATTTGCTTTAAGAATTATTCATTATAAACACCGATATTGATATATTTTTGTTCACGCTTTTTTATTCGTTCTTCAGTATCTGTTTTTTCAAGTTCTGCAACTTCTTTAATTATTGTTGACTTTACTCTTTTATAAATTTCTTCTCTGTTTACGTGTGCACCTCCGAGAGGTTCTTTTATTATTCCGTCTATTAATCCGTTGGCAAGCATATCTTCTGCCGTAAGTTTCAATGCGTCGGCAGCTTTTTCTTTATGCTCCCAACTTCTCCAAAGAATTGATGAGCATGACTCCGGGGATATTACCGAATACCAGGTATTCTCAAGCATTAAAACTTTGTCGCCGACACCTATTCCTATAGCTCCGCCGGATGCTCCTTCTCCTATTATAATACACACGACAGGAACTTTCAGTCGAAACATTTCATATATATTTCTTGCTATTGCTTCGCCTTGTCCTCTTTCTTCGGCTTCAAGTCCGGGGTATGCTCCGGGAGTATCTATCAAAGTTACGATAGGTTTATTAAATTTTTCGGCAAGTTTCATAAGTCTTAAAGCTTTGCGATAGCCTTCGGGATTTGCCATACCGAAATTTCGATATTGCCGGCTTTTGGTATCGTATCCTTTTTGTTGTCCTATGAACATATATGTTTTTCCGTCAACATTTCCGAAGCCGCCGACCATCGCTTTATCGTCTCTTACGCCCCTGTCTCCGTGAAGTTCGATAAAATCTCCGCCTGTCAGGTATTTAATATAATCCAGGGTATAAGGTCGTTCCGGATGACGTGAAACTTGCACTCTTTGCCAGGGAGTAAGATTTGAGTAAATATCTTTTCTGGTTTTATCAATTTTGCTTTTCAGGTCTTTGATGGTTTTGCTGACATCAACACCGGATTCTTCGCCTATTTCAATTGCTTTATCCAATTGTTCCTGTAATTTTCCTATCGGTTCTTCAAAGTCAAGTAAAATCATTTATCTTTGTTTTTTAATTAGAGTTTGTAAATTTATAAATTTTAATTGAAGTTTATCTGATAAAAAGTTATTAAAAGTATTAACGTTTAAATAACATTCTGATAATGCAGCTTTTACGATTTTAATTTTTTAAAATAAATTTTGATGCTTTTTTTTTCTAATGCAAAAATAAATATAGGATTAAATATTACAGAAAAAAGACTTGACGGTTTTCATAATTTGGAAACTGTTTTTTATCCTGTAAATTTGAGCGATATACTTGAGTTTGTTGTAAATGAAGGGGATACTGTTTTTTATAACTCAGGTTTAAAAGTAGAAGTTTCGGAAAAAAATAATCTGGTATTGAGAGCATACAATTTGTTAAAAGAGAAATATTATTTGCCCGAATTAAAAATACAGCTTCATAAAATTATTCCTTTTGGTGCAGGCTTAGGCGGAGGTTCTTCAAATGCAGCATTTATGCTTAAAGCTTTGAATGATTATTTCGAACTTAAAATTTCGAATAGTGAATTAATGAATTATGCCCGAGAACTCGGCAGTGATTGCCCGTTTTTTATTAAAAATAAACCTGTTTTTGCGGAAGGTACAGGAAATATCTTCAATGAAACCGGTTTGGATTTATCTGAATATTATATTTTAATCGTAAAACCGGATATTAACATAAGTACAAAAGAAGCATTTAAAGATATTATTCCTCGGAAGCCGGAAATTTCCGTAAAGGATATTGTAAAGCTGCCTGTTGAAAAATGGGAATACAAATTGATTAATGATTTTGAAAAAACGGTATTTAAACTTTATCCCGAAATAAAGAAAATAAAAGAAACTTTATATGCTCGGGGTGCAATATACAGCCAAATGTCGGGAACAGGCTCGTCGGTATTCGGAATTTTTGATAATAAACCTGAAATTTCCGGGCTTTTTAAAGATTGTTTTGTGTTTTTACAAGAGCCAAAGTAATTTATGACGGGTGAATATTTTTATTTATCTTTAATTTTAACAAGCTCTTTTCCTGACATAAGGTCTGCTATAATTTTAGTATTGGGAAATTGTTCCAGTATTATTTTAATAAATACCGTTATGGGAACGGCTAAAATCAATCCGGGTATTCCCCATAAAAAACCCCAAAACATCAGCATTATCAGAATAGTAATGATATTTATCGAGAAAGATTTTCCCATAAATACAGGTTCTAAAATACTGCCCATTATTATCTGAATTGACGTAATTATCAGAATGAAAAAGAATAAGGTGCTCGTTACGTCTAATTCAACCAAACCGAATATTGACAATAAGATAACAGCTATAATTGAGCCTACCATTTGAATGAAATTTATTGAAAATGCCAAAAGTCCCCAAAATACGGGAAAACTTACATCAAAAAAATAGCAGGCAAGCGAAAATCCAAGTCCTGTTAAAAAACTTATAAAAAACTTAACTTTTATAAAGGTTATAAGATCTTTTTCTATACGCATAAAGACTTTAACAGAGGAGAACTTTCTGCGAATAATCGTAGTATTTAAGATTTTTTGAAAATTCAAGGACTCTGCCAGTAACAAAATAGAGAAGAAAACGGTCATTAAAGTCATTGAAAGGATATTTCCTATAAGATCTATTGTTGCACCGAAGTTTTTTCCTAAGTCAATTTTTTTAAGGTAGTACATTACTATACTTTTTCCCTCAACTCTTTCAATCCCGAAGAATGCTTCTATAGGCGGCATTATTTTTTCCAGTTTTAACTCCGCTTTTGCAAATATTTCGTTTCCTGATGCTATAATTTCCTTTCCTGCAAACTGAATGGTTGTACCTGCCAATTTAAAAAAGAAAACGATAATTATTATTACTAAGATAAGACTTACCGTTTGGGGTATTTTTTTCTTTCTGAACCATCTCATCAAAGGTAAAAACAAAAGGGCTATGAACATCGAAAATATCAACGGAATAAATATAAACGACAAAATTTTTAATATATAAAATATAACAGGCAAGGCTATTATAAGCAATAAAATATTTGTTGTTTTTCGTTCACTCATAACTTTTACGTCACCCTGTTTAATTAATTATTGTTAAAGATTTATTTCTTAGCCGAAAATCTCAATATCAAGTATCCTGAAATTCCGGCTATCAAAGATCCGAGTATAATACCGACTTTTGCAGAGTTTATACTTACAATACCGTCCTGAAAACCTAAGTTTGCTATAAAAATGGACATTGTAAAGCCTACACCGGCTACAGCTGCAACTCCAAGTATCTGTTTAAAGTTAACTCCGGAGGGTAAATCTGCTATTTTAAGTTTTATGCTGATATATGAGAATAAAGCAACACCGATAAATTTTCCGACAGGTAAACTTATAATTATATTGGTAATTAAAGAAAAATCAAAATTATAATCAGAGCTTATGACAACACCGGCATTAAATAAGGCAAAGACGGGAAGAATAAAGTATGCCGACCAGTTATGCAATTTGTATTCAAGGTGTTGCAAAGGAGACCTCACTGCACAGCTTAGGTCGTCTAAATTGTCGATATATTTCATTTCTTTTTTATCTAAGAAACCTCTATTTTTATTTTTTTCCGATGTTTTGAGAATATTATCGGATATTACCGAGAGGTGCTTTAAAAATGACTTTGTATCAATTTTTCGTCTCAGGGGAATGGTAAAAGCAAGTAAAACTCCTGCAATAGTCGGATGTATGCCTGATTTTAAAAACAAAAACCATGTTACGATTCCCAAAACAATACCGACTTCTCTTGAATACTTGTATTTATTATACAACAAGGCTAAACCGGCAATTATAATTAATGCATACAGTATAAACAGCCAGTTAATACTTGTGCTGTAAAAAACAGCAATAACCAGAACGGCAGCAATGTCATCAATAATAGCAAAAGCAGTTAAAAATATTTTAATGCTTACAGGCACCCTTTTCCCTAATAAGCTCAGAATAGCCAAAGCAAAGGCTATATCGGTAGCCATAGGTATTCCCCAACCTTTTGCCGTTTCCGGATTTTTATTTAAAAGTAAATACAAGGTTATGGGTATTACTATCCCTCCTAATGCTGCCATTAAAGGAAAGGCTGCTTTTTTAAGAGTATTTATTTCTCCTGTAAGCAGTTCTCTTTTCAATTCCAATCCTATCAGAAAAAAGAAAATTGCCATTAAGCCGTCATTTATCCATAAAATTAAAGGTTTTTTAAGCTCAAAATTATGAAAACTTATCCCTGTTTCGAGATGTCTTAAACTTTCATAATAATGCCCGTAAGGTGAGTTTGCCCAAATTAATGCAGCTATTGTTGTTCCGAAAAGCAGCATTCCGCTGAGACTGCCGAGTCGAGCAAATTTTTGAAACGGAGTAAGAAGTATTTTTTTTACCATTTGTTATTTATAAATTTTAAAAAAAGTCAGTAATCGAATTCTGCGTTGTGTTTTCAGTCTGCAAATATAGAACATTTAACTGATATTATTTATATCATTTTATCCTGTTACATTATACTTAAAAGTATATTACAGTTTTTTTATAAAAATAAACTGTCTGTCGTATATTATTTTTTCCCTCAAAACCTAAATGATGACCTTTTGATGACCTCGTTTTCACTGTTTGGTAACCAATAGTATATATATTTGCTTTTATTATATTAATACAATAAAACTTTTAAATATGAAAAAAAGCATTATTATTATTATCAGTTTAATTATTTATTTACCGATTTTTTCACAGGGGACAATCAGCTTTTATACTGCCAACGGTGTGAAAAAAGTGAGCACGATTAAGTGCGGGGAATTTGATAATTTAAAAATTAAATTTACCGTGCCGAGCTATGTAAAAAATTATGATAAAGTAGAATTAATACTTTATCGTTCCGTAAATGATCAATCAAGAGGTATCATTCGCTGGGTGGGAAAAGGCGATGTTGCATCAATGGCATCAAATCCTAAAATGGAAAAATGGTTGTTAAGACCGGGTAAACAAGACGGTGATTTCTTTTACGGAAGAACAGCCGTGAATGATTGGGATTTATGCGGTTTGCCGAGAAAAAGGGGCATGAAAAATATGAAAGTACAGGTAAAAATGATTGCTTATACAAAAACAGGTACCAAAAAGTATTGGGATGATTGGGACAAGGCTTATAAGTACAAACCCATTTATACAAGCGGGAAAACCGTTGCAAGCGGCTCGTTAACAATTGTGCAACTCCCTGCAATGACCGGTTATCAAAGTAAAAACGGTGTTGTAAGTATAGAAAAGGTTGTCGATAATCTTGAAGATGAACAGTTAATAGGAACAAATGAAGGAGACAGAGAATCAAGTTTTTTAAACAAACTTAACGGGGCAACAAGCAGTAACTTCGAACTGTTTAAAGCAGTTCAAACACAAAAAAGCGGGAAAGGATTTGCTGTATTTAATGTTTTGTTTATTACGGATGATCAAGTAAAAAATCAAGTTCAGCAATTATTAGGGCAAATTCCTTCTGATTTAGATACATATGGTGAATTAAAAAGAGATTTATTGCAATTGTTTGTGTATTCTACCAACCCGCATCGGTTCAGTAAAACGTTTTTTGAGTGGCCGGAAATAATAAGTGCAATGTTTTGTCCTTTTATAGACCCCGGAGAAATAAAAAAACAAACAGGTAATTTCTTTTCAAATATGAGTTATTGGAGCAAGAAAAAAGTAGGAGATTATGAGTTTGACTATTTAAAAGTTCCGGATGCATACGGACAAGGTGATTCGTATAAATTTGATAAGAGAACATTAAAATTTACCTCAAACGATGTGGTTCCTGCCGATATTGAAGTATATGCAATTAAACGCGGAAAATACAATGTGTTTATTTTTGCAACTTATGATGATTATAATTACAATAACGTATTTGCAAAAAGTAAAGACCCTTCAAAAGCCAAAGGACAAACGGAATTTATTGAAAAAACTTTTGCGACTTTAAAATTTTTAAAATAAAACTTGTTTATCAGAAAGTGCAGGCAATTATTATTTGTCAGTACTTTCATTTTTTTTATTTATTGAGGCAAATATTTTATGTTAACAGAAAATTTCAATTTAATAAATATTCTAAATCTCGGGACTTTAAGTTATATGCTTACAGTTATTATTGATGCAATAAACGTAAAACTTTCTCCTGTTATTCAAAAACAATTTTCAAAACTCTTTACTACAAAAAAAATAAATAAAGTTTATACGTATCTTTTTATTTATTCGGTATTTATCGGTTTGCTTTTTCTGATATATCTGCTCGGAAATTCCGAAACAGAAGCAAATAATCAACTTACTACTTGGAATAAAATAATTGATTTCATTATTTTAATTCCTCTTTTCGGGTTTGGAGTAATTTTACTTTTTCAACCTTTAAAATTATTGGCACCAAACAAAGAGAGTAAAGGATTTGTCGGAAAGCATAAACTTTTTTTTGCTGTTTTATTTGTCGTACTTTTTATAATTATGGTTTCAATTCCTTTTGCTGAAATTAAACCTGTTTTTTATCTCGGAAGCATTAATTATTTGCTTGTATATATTCCTGTGTTAATTATAACCGATTTATTTATTAATTTTTCAATTGTTTTATGGAAAGAAGAATTTATCGGAGAAAAAAAACATAGGAAAGCAAAAGATAAATCAATATACATAGAATTTATTCTCGCATTTATAATTTACTTTTTATTTTTCGGTGCGCCGCGTTTTTTATTATTACAAAATAGTTTTCATATAACAACTTTATTATCAACCGTTTTCTCTTTAATGTATTTTGTTTGGAAAAGTTTGGGAGGAAAACGTTTATGAAATTTGAATATTTTACAGTCAATTCGCTTATTGAAATTAATAATTAAATGACTTTATATTTATTAACTTTTAAATTTTTATTATTATGAACAGAAAAGTTTTTTTAAGTGTAGTATCAGTTGCTTTTGCAGTTGTAATTTTTATCGGATGCGGAGGAAACTCCGGCAATACAAATCAAAAAAATAACGGAAATATGGGGAAATTTTACGAAAAGTTAGTTAAAAACGGAGGCGGCGATTTCAGAGATGTTATAATAAATAAAACAACTCTTGACGAAGCCAAAAAAAATGAAAAAGAAAGTGCATTGGCACAAACAACC
>JALSMF010000363.1 GCA_026987795.1 Bacteroidales bacterium | reverse complement strand
TTTTTCATAATAAAAATGTTTATTTCTCAATGCCGGCAGCATATTGCCCGAATTTCAAATCTCTTACGATAAAAATACCCTGAACGGCATCATACTGATATTGCTCCGCTTTTACCGGTTCAAAAGCAGAATTTTCATCGGGACGATACAGTAAAATAATATCTTCGAAATCAACTTCGAGATTTTGCTCATCGGAATTTACGTAAAAAGTTCCTTCGGCTTTCATCTTTCCTTTTACGACACCTTTTATATCCCAATATTTCTCTTTTGAAATATCATAATCACCATTTTCGATATTTGCCGGCTTTATATGATTTATAACGCTTTGTACGACAGCTTTGCCTTTCAGTTTCGTAATTAAAATCGAAAAATCGGTATATCTGAAATCATAATTTGCCGTGTCTTTAAAGATTTTATAATTATCAAGTGTTGCATCGGCAATTTTTTCTTCCGGGTCAACAAAAATCGCAAGCGGTTTTGTGTCAAAAATCAATCCGTAATTTTGCGACATTCCGGACATTTTTACGGTTTTTTTGATAATGTCGGCATCTTCGTCAACAAAATACAATTCAATGTTATTATCATTCCCGTAAAAATTACGAGCTTTTAATCTTTGGTTAATCGTAAAATCCGCACGATATTTTTTTCCTGTTTTAGAAACCGAAAAATCGGATATCGAAAAATGCGGAAACCCTTCGGTGAAAACCCAAGTATCAAAAAAGTCGTCAAGCGGAATATCTGTATATTCTGAAATAAAATCTCTGAATTCATATGTTGAAACTGCTTTATATGAAAAATATTTAAGATAAGCCGTTAAGGCATCAAAAAATAAACTGTCGCCGAGAAAACCTCTTAAAGTATGAGCAACATCGGCACCTTTGTCGTAAACTGTCGTTCCGTATGTATAGTCGTGCGGAACACCGTAAACGGAACGGTATCCGTTATCAAAAATATGGGCTTGGGTAAGAACTTTTATATGATTTTCCCGCATAAAGTCTTTAAAATCTTCTTTTCCGTAAACCTGTTCTTTAAAAAGAGCTTCACAGTAAGTTGCCCATCCTTCATTCAACCACATATCCTGCGGAGTTTTGCAGGTTACGAGGTTTCCGAACCAATGATGCGAAAGTTCGTGTGCCATAAGTGTTTCTCTAAATAAAGTGCTGTCAACGGCATATTCCGGATAAGCAATATTGCAAACATGCTCCATTGCTCCGGAAGTAAACGGCACTTCAACAAATCCGACTCTGTCCCAAACATATTCACCTAAATTATTTTCAAATGTTCGCAATGCTTTATTCAAATTTTGAAAGGAGAATTCAGCATTGGCAACATCCTCCGGGTACATATACAAATTTACGGGAATTTCTCTGTCCGTAATACTTTTATAAACGGATTTTATCTCTTCATAATCGGCAACGGCAACCGAGACCAAATATGTCGGTACTTCTTGCCTTAATTTCCAGGAAAAAGTATGCGTATTATCCGAATTTTTCTTTTCGGAAACCAA
>JALSMF010000362.1 GCA_026987795.1 Bacteroidales bacterium | reverse complement strand
AGTTTTAATATTCTTACAACAGGGGCATCATATCAGTTCAATTACAAAGAAATGTATCCTTACGGCAGAAAAACAGGATGGAAAGGCTTAAAATACAAAATAACACACCTTTTTAAATAGGCAAAACTAATATTGCAACCTTTTGTTTCTTTTTTTATCCTTTTTGTATTAATCCCTAAAAAATTCAAAAAATGAAAAAAATTACGGCTTCCTTACTTATACTTTTTTTCGGCATATCACTATTTGCCCAAAAAGCAACGGTTCTTTTATCCGAAGATTTCTCAACAGCCGTACCGCCTGCAGGATGGACAATCGACGGTATGGCATCACAGTGGTCTCAATCCTCAACCGCAAATGCCGGAGGAACGGCTCCCGAAGCAAGGCTGATTTATACTTCCGGAACAAATACAACATACCTGATTTCTCCTACTGTTGACTTAACCGGACATACTTCTGTTGTCTTTTCTTTTAAACATTTTCTTGACGACTATTCCGGAAGCGATTACACAATCGGTGTTGCAACCCTTTCCGGAGGAAGTTCTTCATGGAATGATGTATGGAGTACGAACCCTACGGGAGACATAGGTCCCGAAACAAAAGATATTGTCATTTCCAATGCAGATGTCGGTGCTGCAGATTTTCAAATAAGTATTTATCTTACCGGAAACACTTATAATTTTGACAATTGGTATATTGATGATATAATGCTGTTTGTTCCGGATAACAATGATGCCGCATTGGAATCAATAAACCTGTACCCTTATTTGGCAGCCGGAAATATTGATATAAAATGCACTGTTAAAAACTTAGGATTAGTCAATCTTACTTCTGCAGATGTAAATTATCAAATTGATAACGGAACAGTTTATACGGAAACTCTTTCGGGATTAAATTTAACAACAACTCAAACACTTGACCATACATTTGCAACTCCGTGGAATGCAACTTCCGGTAATTACAACTTAAAAGTGTGGATATCAAACATCAACGGAGGCGGAAATGATGACAATCAAAACAATGACACTTTAAACCTTATTATGCATATTGCCACTCAAGAAGTATCAAGAATGCCTCTTTACGAAGAGTTTACAAGTTCTACCTGCTCGCCCTGTGCAACTTTTAATTCAACCTATTTTACTCCTTCATTTTTAGATAATAATGCAGGAAAATTTTCGATTATAAAATATCAAATGAATTGGCCCACTCCCGGAGACCCTTACTATACCGATGAAGGCGGAGCAAGAAAGACATACTACGATGTAGACGGTGTTCCTACATTACTTCTTGATGCAACGGAAGGAACGCCTTTTAATACAAGCCAATTACAAACAGCATTAGACAATGCATCTTCAATACCGGCATTTTTCAGCATTTCGGCAAATACTCAAATTTTCGGAAATATGATTTATATTGACGGTGAAATAACTCCGTATATTAATGCGTCAAACTTTACTGTACACACTGTCGTTGTCGAAAAAACCACAACAGAAAACACGGGAAATAACGGTGAAACAGAGTTTCACTATGTAATGATGAAAATGTTGCCGGATGCAAACGGAAGAACTTTTAATTTTACTGCCGGAACACCCGTCAGTATCAGCGAAAGTTTCGATATGGGCTCTACAAATGTTGAAGAAATGGGAGATTTAGCAGTTGTTATTTTTATTCAGGACAACACAACAAAAGATATTTTTCAGTCAGGGTGGGCAACACAAGACCTTGCTGCAATATTCACACCTGCCGACGGAGAGCAGAATGTTTTTATAGATTATCCGGTAATAATTGACTTCTCTGATGCAATAAGAAAAATTGACAATTCGGAAATAACGGATGCCGACATTGCATCTTTCTGTCATTTAAGTGACACAAACGGAGATATTCCTTTTACGGCAACTATTGATGCAACGAAAACAAAAATAACAATTAATCCCGATAACAATTTCAGCCCGAATACCGTAATTACCGTTTCGCTTGATGCAAACACAATAGAAAACAGCAATGATGTTTCTTTTATCGGAGGAAGTATTAATTTTACTACCGGAACAGAAACAAATACAAAAAATATTAACTTAAGCAATGTCTATATTTTTCCGAACCCGACTTCTGATTTCCTTAAGATTTCAGGCGTTGACAACGGGTTATTCACGGTTACCGATATAACCGGAAAACAAGTTCTTTCCGGAAGCATAAATTCAAAAAGAGATATAATAAGCGTTAAAAATTTTCTGTCGGGAGTTTATTTCATAACGGTTATATCAAATAATGCTTCGGTAACGGAAAAATTTATTAAAAAATAACTACTCGGTACGGAGAGTGCCTGAACTATACAGATGCTCTCTGTCTTTAAAAAAAATATATTATGAAAAAACAGCTTTTATTTTTCGTTTTTATTTCTTTGTCCTTAAGTCTTTGGGCACAAATAAGCATAACAGACATAAACGGAAATCAAATTAATAACGATGATACCGTTACCTTTAACAATGATACCGAGGGATTGGTTACTTTAATTACCAACAGTTCGGCAAACCAAATTGAATTGAGATTAAAATCCGTCAGTATTACGGGAGCAAGAGGAGACGGAATGGAATTTTGTATCGGTGCCTGTTATTACGGTATGACAGAAGGAGCTGTTTATCCGGATCCTGCCGGAACATTTCATTATTATCTTGATGCAGGTGCTACGTCCGCAGAAACAGATGTTCATTTTCTTCACCACATTCAGGACGGAGACCCTAAAGTTACGGAATATGTTTTAAAAATATATGAAGACGGTAATGAAGCAAATAACTATGTTCAGTTTGTTTATAAATACGATGCAAATTATGTAGGTATCAAAGATATTAAAAACTTACAGATGTCAATATACCCTAACCCGGCAACAGATTATTTTACGGTAACCGTTCCGGATAATATAAATGAAAGCAGAATAATAATTTCAAACATACTGGGAAAAGTTGAAAAAAACGTTCTTACCGATAAAAATAAAGGCTTTTTCAAAACAGACGGCTTTTCTCCCGGAATCTATTTTGTCTCCGTAATTTCTGACGGCTTAACGATTGATACAAAAAAATTAATAATAAGATAGAAAAATTATGAGAGTAATTATAATTCTGATAGTATTAAGTTTATACGGAAACATTGTTTTTTCTCAAAATGAAAAAAAATCAGAACTCCCGTCAATTGACATAAAAACATTAACGGGAGAGACTTTCAATACTTCCGATATTAAAAACCCGGAAGGTCCTGTTTTTCTCAGTTTTTGGGCAACATGGTGCAAACCGTGTATAAAAGAATTAATTGCCGTTGACGAAAATTACGAAGACTGGCAGGACGAATTCGGACTAAAGGTATATGCCGTATCAATAGACGATGTAAAAAGCATGAATCGCGTAGCACCTTTTGTAAACGGTCGTGCATGGGATTTCGAAGTTCTGCTCGACCCCAACAGTGATTTTAAAAGAGCAATGAACGTTATTAACGTTCCCCACTCTTTCATTTTAAATGAAAACGGAGAAGTAATATGGCAACACAACTCATATTCTCCGGGAGATGAAGACGAAATATACAAAATATTAAAAGAGATAACACCTGAAAAAGAAGATTAACAGACAGCCGGACATTCCGGCTTTTTAATTGATTTATATGAATAAATTTATATTAACCGTGTTACTGTTTTTTCCGCTGTTTGTTCTTTCTCAGGAAAACCAAAAAGATTACGGGGAATTTCACGGCAATTTTGAATTAAACGCACAGACATACTCTGCCGACTCTCTTATAGAAGCCGAATCGGTTGATGAAATTATGCGAGTGAATACATATGCAAACTTCACATATACAAAAGGCAATTTTTCTGCCGGACTTCGTTATGAAGCATATTTAAATACACTGCTCGGATATGACCAAAGATATAACGGACAAGGCATTGCAAATCGCTATGTTTCATACGTTTCCGATGACTTTGAAATTGCGGTCGGAAATTATTACGAGCAATTCGGCAACGGGCTTATTCTCAGAACATATGAAGACAAAACTCTCGGAATTGACAACTCTCTTGACGGAATTAGGCTAAAGTACATTCCTGTTAAAGGAGTCAGGCTTACGGGCTTAATCGGAAAGCAAAAATTGTATTGGGATTACGGACCCGGAATTGTAAGAGGTTTTGACGGTGAAATTTCCCTGAACGAAACATTTAAAAAATTAACCGATGCAAAAACCCGAATAATCATCGGCGGAAGTTTTGTAAGTAAGTTCCAAAAAAACTTTGACCCCGTATATAATTTTCCCGAAAATGTAGGGGCTTTTTCCGGACGATTCAACCTGTCAAGAAACGCTTTTATTCTTTCTTCCGAATACGCATATAAAATTAATGACCCTTCTTCCGATAACGGAAATATATTTAAAGACGGAAATGCTCTTTTGATAAACGGTTCTTGGTCTAAAAAAGGGATAGGAATTTTGTTCAGTATGTTAAGATTGGATAATATGAGCTTCCGCTCCGACAGAGCAGCAACAATAAACGACCTTAATATTAATTATTTGCCGGCAATTACAAAAACGCACACATATGCTTTCGGAGCAATGTATCCTTTTGCAACGCAACCAAACGGACAAATAGGAGCAAACATTGAGTTTTTCTGTAATTTTAAAAGAAAAAGCAAGCTCGGAGGTAAATACGGAATGAATGTAAGTGTTAATTATTCACAAGTAAATTCAATTCAAAAAACAGAAATAATCGTAAACCCGAATGACGAAATTCCGAACCTTAACGGTTATACTTCAAATTTTTTTGCAATAGGAAAAGAACTTTTTTTCAGAGATTTTAATATAGAGATTCATAAAAAAGTGAGTAAAAAATTAAAAATCCGTGCAGTTTATATGTATGAAGATTATAACAAACTCGTCATACAAGGAAAGTACGGAATGATTCATGCCGATATAGGAATTTTAGATTTCACCTATAAATTTAACTCAAAAAATGCGTTGCGTGTCGAAAATGAAATTTTGATAACAGGAAGAGAACCCTCCGGCAAAAAACAGGATTACGGTGACTGGTATATGACAACGCTTGAATATACCTCATCTCCGCATTGGTTTTTTGCAATATCCGATCAATATAACTACGGGAATCCGGACATCAACCGCCGCGTTCATTATTTTATTATTTCGGGAGGCTATACTAAAGGAGCAAACAGAATACAGATTAATTACGGAAAACAACGAGAAGGTGTAACATGTGTAGGCGGGGTTTGCAGAACAGTCCCGGCATCAAACGGCTTCTCACTGACAATAACTTCAACTTTTTAATATTATTTATAAAATGAACTTTCTGAAAACATCTTTATATACCGTTTTCTTCTTATTTCTTTTCGCATGTAACCAAATAAACAACCCGCTTAAAGACAGAGAAACCGGAACTTGCGGCGATGAAACACAACCGATACCGATTAGAAAAATACTTGTTGAAGACTATACCGGACATCGCTGCCCCAACTGTCCTGATGCAGCACGTATTCTTAATGAAATTCACGATGACTATTGCGACCATATCATACCTGTTGCTGTTCACGTAAGCTTTTTTGCTGCTCCTCACGAACCGGATTTTCCCGAAGATTTTAGAACAGAAACCGGAAATACATTAGACGAATTTTACGGCGTTTCAAACCAAGGGCTCCCGGGAGGACTGGTAAACAGAAAAGAATTTAACGGAAGTTTGGTTCTCGGAAGAGATATTTGGCTGTCTGCAGTTGATGTTTTATACAGCAAAACTCCTGACGCAAATATTGTAATAGAATCAAATTATAACAATAACGACAGCTCTGTTACGGCAAATATAACCGTTGAGTTTTTAAATAACATTGAAGAAAGTATAAATCTGGGTTTGTACGTTACGGAGGACAGTATCATTGCTCCGCAACAAGACGGTTCTGACTATGTTGAGGGTTATGTTCACAGGCATATGTTAAGAAAGGGCTTAAACGGAGCATTCGGTGAAAAAATTTTAAACTCCGCCGAAAAAAATGATATATTCGAAAAGACTTTTACATTTAAAATTGACAAAAACTGGAATATAAAGCAGCTTGAACTTATAGCTTTTTTAAGTAAAAATACCGACGGAGAAATTATACAGGCAGAATCTGAACCTGTTAAAATTTCAAACTGATTTTTAATTTCGGAACATAAGGTTGAAAAAGAAAGATTTCTCTTTTTTTTCAACCTTTTATCGTAAGTATGTAATACGGTAATTGTATTTTATCCGAAAAATTTCCCGGAAGAGAAAATATTTTGCAAATTTGGATTTTGTAAACAGTGTTAAATTTAATTTAATATGAAAAAACTTATTTTTTATTTTGTATTTGCGGTCATTTTTACAACCGCTTGCAATCAAAAAGACAAAACCGTGGAAAACAACCCGTTATTGGCAGAAAAATTTGATACGCCCTTTGAAGTTCCTCCGTTTTCAAAAATTAAAAACAAGCATTATTTACCGGCATTTAAAGAAGCGATAAAAATTCAAAAAGAAGAGATTGATGCTATTGTAAATAATACGGAAGAGCCGACTTTTGAAAACACATTAACAGCTTTAGATAACAGCGGAGAGTTACTTGACAGAGTTCAGAACATTTTTGAAAATCTTAAAAGTGCCGATACTAATGACAGTATTAACCAAATTGCAAAAGAAATTTCTCCGATGCTGTCTCAGCACAAAGACGACATTGCCTTAAACGAGAAGTTATTTGAGCGTGTTAAAAAAGTATACGAAAAGAAAGACGAGTTAAACTTGAATACAGAACAAAGAATGCTTCTGAAAAAAGTATACGAAAACTTTGTAAGAGGCGGTGCAAATTTAAAACCCGAACAAAAAGAACGTTTCAGGGAAATAAATAAAAAACTCTCAATGCTGACATTAAAATTCGGGGAGAATTTACTGAATGAAAACAATGCTTTTGAACTTGTAATTGAAAATAAAGATGATTTGGCAGGATTACCCGAGTCTGTCATTTATCAGGCAAAAGAAACAGCCGAAGCAAAAGGGTATAAAGACAAATGGGTTTTCACCCTGCAAAAACCGAGTTTAATACCTTTTTTGACTTATTCCGAAAAACGAGATTTAAGGGAGAAAATGTTAAAAGCATATGTTAACAGAGGAGATAATAATAACGAAAACGATAATAAGGAAATTATAAAGCAAATTGTTAATCTTCGCTTAGAAAAAGCAAATATGCTTGGTTTTGAAACTCATGCCGACTTTATTTTAGATAAAAACATGGCAAAAACTCCCGAAAATGTTTTTGATTTAATGTATAAAATCTGGGAACCGGGCTTAAAAGCTGCAAAGCAGGAAGTGTCTGACATTCAGGCAATGATTGATAAAGAGGGAAACGATTTTAAGGCAAAACCGTGGGACTGGTGGTATTATTCAGAAAAAATAAGAAAAGAACGTTATGATTTAAACGATGAAGCATTAAGACCGTATTTTAAACTTGAAAATGTAAGAGACGGTATGTTTTTGCTTGCAAATAAACTATTCGGAATAACTTTTACTCAATTGGATAATGTCCCCGTTTACCACAAAGATGTTATTGTTTACGAAGTAAAAGATGCCGACGGCAGCCATATAGGAATTTATTATCTTGACTTTTTTCCGAGAGAAAGCAAAAGAGGCGGAGCCTGGATGACAAGTTTCACAAAACAATCGCACAGAAAAGGAAAAGATGTTAAGCCGGTTATAATGAACGTTACAAACTTCACAAAACCTTCCGGAGACAAACCGGCTCTGTTAAGTTTTGAAGAGGTAGAAACTATGTTTCACGAATTCGGACATGCACTGCACGGTCTTCTTTCCGAATGCACATATAATAAATTGTCCGGAACTGCCGTAGCAAGAGATTTTGTTGAACTGCCCTCTCAAATTATGGAAAATTGGGCATCGGAACCTGAAATGCTTAAACTATATGCAAAACATTATGAAACAGGAGAAGTTATACCCGATGAGTTAATAGAAAAAATGCAAAACAGCAGATATTTCAATCAGGGATTTATTACGACCGAATATACGGCAGCTGCACTTTTGGATATGTATTGGCACACAATAAAAGAAAAACAAGAAAACTTAGATGTCAATAAATTTGAAAATGACGTTGCGGAAAAAATCGGTCTTATTCCCGAAATTGTTTTCAGATACAGAAGCACTAATTTTGCTCATATTTTCAGCGGCGGATATTCTGCCGGATATTATGCGTATCAATGGGCTGCAGTTTTAGATGCAGATGCATTTCAGGCATTTAAAGAAACCGGAGATATTTTTAATAAAGATGTTGCCGCCTCTTACAGAAAATACATATTATCAAAAGGAGGAACCGAAGATCCGCAAGAATTGTATAAAAAATTCAGGGGTGAAAGTCCTTCTCCCGAAGCCCTGCTGAAAAGAAAAGGCTTTACGGAATAAAAAGCATACTTTTAAAAGAACAAACAGCCGAGCAATTTGCCCGGCTGTTTTAATATCTGCTTTGCTGTGTCTGATAAATCAAAATAAGCCTGTTGCTTTCATTTCTAAATATTTATTAATAGTTTCAACCGTAAGATTTTGCGGTTCGGTTAGAACAGAAAAAACACCGTTTTTCTTTAATTCTTTTACTATCAGCTGCTTTTCATATTTAAATTTTTCGGCAATTGCTTTGTTATAGATATCTAAAGTCGTTTTTGCCTTATGCTCGGTAAGTTTGTTCAGTTCCGAATTTTTAAAAAAGATAACAACAACAAGGTGGTTTTTGGATAATTGTTTGAAATATTTTAATTGTCTTTCTAAAGAAACAAAACCTTCAAAATTTGTGTAAACAAGCAATAAACTTCTTTGTGTTATTTTTCGTTTAACGGTCGTATAAAGCAATTCAAAGTTTGCCTCATCATAATTTGTTTGCTGCTTATACAGAACCTCTGAAATTTTACTTATCTGATTGTTTTTCTTGTCTGCCGGAACAATACTGTGAATACTTTTTGAAAATGTTATTACCCCTGCTTTGTCATCTTTTTTTAAAGCAATATTTGAAATTACCAAGGCGGCATTTACGGCATAGTCAAGCAGAGACATTCCTTCAAAAGGCATTTTCATGGTTCTTCCCATATCAATTATACTGTAAATACGCTGGGCTTTTTCATCTTGATATTGATTAACCATAAGCTGCGACCGCCTTGCCGTTGCTTTCCAGTTTACTGTTCTGAAGTCATCTCCTGCGACATAGCTTTTTATTTGCTCAAACTCTCTGTTATTACTGATTTTTCGTATTTTTTTAATACCGTAATCGCTTAAGTTATTTGACACGGCTTTAATCTCATATTTTTGCATCTGTATAAATGAAGGATATACGGGAACTTTAGCATTATTGTCAAAAATAAAACGTCTTTTTATTATGCCGATAAAATCGGAAACATAAATATTTAAATTCCCGAAGCTGTATTCTCCTCTTTTTACGGGACGTAAAATATAATTTAGTGTTACCTCCTCTCCGGTTCCGAGTTTTTTCTTTATCAGGAAATCTCTTTTTTGAAACTGAAACGGTATTTCATCGATTATTTCAGTATAAACGGAAAATTTATAGTTGTTTTTTATGTAAATATCAATTTTGTTATCATCTCCGTTCGATAATTTCGCAGGCAGCCGCCTTTTAGCTTTAATTTTAAAAACAGAGCTGTTATAAAGAAGCAAAATATCAATAATTACCAAAGATGCAAGAATAAGCAAAAGCACTTTTCCTGCAGCATAAAACAGCGAAACATAATAACCGATTACAAAAAACACAATTATTATTGCCGCCGCAATGTAAATCCTGTCAGACAAATACAGAGATTTGAAAAAAGATTTCATTAATTATGTCTTTTTATTAAAAATGATATTTCAAGATAAATTTTTTCCGGCACTTTTGCCGGCAAGCCATCCCGTTGAAAATGCAATTTGAAAATTATATCCGCCAGTTTCTGCATCTGCATCAATAATTTCTCCTGCAAAATATAAATTTTTTACAATCTTTGACATCATTGTTTTACCGTCAATTTCGTTTAAATCCACACCGCCTGCCGTTACTATTGCCTCTTTGTATCCTCTGTGTCCCGTAATTTTAAAACGAAAGTCTTTAAGCAATATCCTCAACTTTTTTCTTTCTTTGGCAGAAACCTGATTAGATTCTTTGAACCCGTCTGTTTCCGCAAGCTGTAATATAACGGGAATCAATTTAGACGGCAGCAGGTTTTTCATAACGTTACGAATTTGTTTTTTACCGTTTTCATTAAGTTCTCTTTGCAGCCTGTTGTCAAGTTTTTGTTCATCTAAAGCCGGTTTCAAATCTATTGAAATTTCAACTTTTTTTTGATTTTCAAGTGCTTTAACGGCAAAGCGACTTAAGGTAAGAATAACGGGACCTGTTAATCCGAAATGTGCAAAAAGCATTTCTCCGAATTCCTCCCGATGTTTTTTTCCGTTAACCCAAAGAATTGCCTTGATGTTTTTCAGGCTTAAGCCTTGCAACATTTCGGCAATATTACCTTCAACAATCAAAGGAACAAGTGCCGGGTGTAAAAAGTTAACGGTATGTCCGAGTTTTTTTGCCAAAGAATATCCGTCTCCGGTTGAACCGGTTGCCGGGTAAGACTTTCCTCCGGTGCAAAGAATTACGCTGTCTGAAAAAATATTATGTTCTTTACCTTCTTTATTTTTAACCCTTACACCCTTACAGATATTATTTTCGGTAATAACATCAATAACTTTTGTGTGTCTTTCTATAGTAACATTTTTGTTTTTAGCAATTTTAAGAAGCGTATCAACAACGTCTTTTGCTTTATCGCTTTCAGGAAAAACACGTCCGCCTCGCTCTTCTTTTATTTTCAGCCCGCCTTCTTCCAGCAATTTAACAATATCTTTTGAAAAAAAAGATGAAAAAGCGTGTTTTAAAAATTTTGGTTTCGGATATATTTTCCTGAAAAAATCGGATTGATATGCTGTATTTGTAATATTGCATCTGCCTTTACCGGAAATAAGCATTTTTCGGGCTTCACTGTTCATTTTTTCAATAAGCAAAACTTTTGCTCCTTCTTCCGAGGCACTTATTGATGCTAAAAGCC
>JALSMF010000361.1 GCA_026987795.1 Bacteroidales bacterium | reverse complement strand
TATAATATCGCTTAAAGAAGTTTCATTTTTTTTAAACTCTTCAAGTTTTTTATTGTATTCATCCTGCATACTTTTAATTTGGTCTTCAAGTTGTTTTACAAATTGAGAATATACCGTGTCGGCTTTTTGAACTTCAGGCATTTTTCTGTAAACGGCATTGCCGTTAATATGTCCGTATTTGAATTTTTGAGCCGTAATAGCGGAGAAAGCAAAAGCAACGATAAATAAAGATAATATCAGTTTTTTCATTTCTGTAAATTTTAATTAGTAATTAGTTTTGCAGCACAAATATAAATATAAATTCTATTTTTTGATAATGTATGCGAAATAACTACTTTTGAGTTTTAAGAAACGGACTATATGACAGGTAAGATTAAAAAATTAGCAGGTCAAACCGCAGTTTACGGATTAAGCAGCATTCTCGGGCGTTTTTTGAACTATTTGCTGGTTCCTCTTTACACAAATTTGTTTTTAACATCCGAATACGGAATTGTAACGGATTTATATGCCTATGCCGGTTTTCTGTTTGTCCTTTTAACTTTCGGTACGGAAACTTCTTTTTTCAGATATTCGGAAAAGTATAACAAGGCAGATACTGTATTTACGGCAGCCTTAAGTCCTATTTTTATCATTGCTCTCATTTTTTTGTTTTCTGTCATATATTTTGCCCAACCCGTTGCAACATTTCTGAAATATCCCGACCATAAAGAATATGTTATTTGGTTTGCACTTATTATAAGTTTAGATGTTTTATCCGTAATCCCGTTTGCAAAACTTCGCAGAGAGAATAAAGCCTTGAAATTTGCCTTTTTTAAGTTCATAAATATCGGTTTGAATATCGGTTTTAATCTGTTCTTCCTGCTGCTCTGCCCTTATTTATTAAAGCATAACCCTGATTCTTTCGTAAATACGTTTTATTCGGAAAATATAAGAATCGGCTATATATTTATTTCAAATTTAATTGCAAGTGCCGTTACTCTTCTGCTTTTTATTCCTGATTTTTTCAAAATAAAATACAGATTTTCAAAAAAAGTAACGAAGCAGCTTTTAATTTACGGTTTTCCGTTGTTGTTTGCGGGTTTGGCAGGTATGATTAATGAAGTAATAGACAGAATTTTACTGAAATATTTAATTGTTGTCCCCGATTTTGTTACAAATACAAACGAATATATTTTTTCTCAGATAGGAATTTACGGAGCAAATTATAAACTTTCTATTCTGATTACATTATTTATCCAGGCTTTTCGTTATGCTGCCGAACCGTTTTTTTTCAGCCATCAAAAAGAAAAAAATGCAAAGGAGATTTATGCAAGGGTAATGAACTATTTTATTATTTTCGGTTTAACTATTTTTCTGGGAATAATGTTGTATATTGATATTGCTAAGTATTTTATAAATAAAAATTATTGGGAAGGGCTTAAAATTGTTCCCGTCCTGCTTTTTGCAAACCTGTTTTTGGGCATAGTTTACAATCTTTCGGTTTGGTATAAACTGACTGACAAAACAAAGTTCGGTGCTTACATTGCCGGCAC
>JALSMF010000360.1 GCA_026987795.1 Bacteroidales bacterium | reverse complement strand
TAGGCGTTACATCTTTCCCCTTAAAATGCTGTTTTTGTATTACCTTTTTCCAAGCCGGAGATAATGAGTTCCACCAATCTCTGTCTGTAGCTTGGGCTGAAATATCACCAAAAACAAACAGGAAAAAAAACAAAGCTGCTAAGTATCTTAAAATTGTTTTCATTTTCATACTTTTTTTAATTAGAAATCAGGAACTATCATCTGTATTCCAGTTTTGCTTCAAGTTTTCTGCCGTATCCGTCATCAAAAGAAATTAGTGTCGGATAATAATCGCTTTGTAAATCGCGAGACTCAATTCTGAACGTTGTTACAGGAGCCGTATTATCTAAATTTGACCATATCTCAAACTCCAAAACATCTCTGTTGTAATCTCCGTTAAACCAATACAAGTTTCGGGTTATAGGGTAAGCAACAGGAAAGGAAGCTGTGGAGTTGGTATGGCTGCTCTCTTGCTCGTGAAACCCGGCATACCATAAATCAACCCACACATCGGCACCTATATATGATGACGGCAGCCAAACAGTAACCTCATCAATAAGAATATCTGTAGGCGGCGGTTTTATAATTAAATTTCGAGAAAAGAAAGAAGTGTCACCGTTACAGATTGCACTTAAAGTGCATGGGTATATTCCTTCTGTATTATAAATATGACTCGGATTTTTTACGGTTGATGTGTCTCCGTCACCGAACTCCCAAAAGAAAGACGTTGCATGTTTTGAGTAGTTTTGAAATTCTACATATGCCGGAGCCCAAAGCGAATCAGCCCTTGAAGCATAATCCCAGTCTGAAAATGCCGATGTCGAATCCGGTGTCAGATATAAGGATATTGACTTTGAATCAAATGATTTATTCTGTTTTATGGACAATGTAACTTTGTAAACACCTTGTTCCTGATAAATATGAACAGGTTGTTGTTCGTCAGAGCTTGTTCCGTCTCCGAAATCCCATGTATACTCAAGGTCTTTAGTTCTGTGTTCGGCATCGGGGTAAAAATAAACAACATACGGAGCTGAACAGCTTTCAACACTGTCCGTTATACCGAAAATTTCAACATGCCCCTTACAATTTGATAAAAAAACAGAAATAAAAACTGCAAATAAAGGGATTGAAAAACTTAAAATTTTAAAATTAAGGTTTGTTTTCATTATAAATTCAGTTTTCAGGTTAAACAGTTTGTAAATATACAAAAAAAGAACCAAAATAAATTTTTTGTAAAAAAATAAGATGCAGAATTTTTTCCTTTTATTGTTCAACAATAAATTATTGCTTAATTTTGCATAAAATCAGGAATATGAAATATTTTATAACCGTTACGATTTTATTTTTAGGATTATCCGTTTTTTCACAAAGGACAATAAACGGCAGAGTTACTAAAACAGGAGGGGGTATCCTTGCCGGCGTAAAAGTTTTTGCTAAAGAGGCTCCTTCAATTTTCACCCTTACCGACGAGCAAGGTAAATATACCGTTGAAATACCTGAAGAAGTAACTGCTTTAGTTTATTCTTATTCCGGAATGGCAACCAAAACCGTTAAGATAAAAGAATTTA
>JALSMF010000359.1 GCA_026987795.1 Bacteroidales bacterium | reverse complement strand
AAAACAAACGGAATAACTAAAGCAGACGTTATCCTTGAAAAAATGAACGATTACGTGATAACAGCCTTAAAACAAGAAAAAGAAGGACTGTCGCAAGACGGAATGGATATGGCTCTCTGCGTAATTGATAAAGAAAATAAAACAGTAGAATTTGCCGGTGCCAAGAACCCCTTAATATACATTACAAACGGCGAGCTTAAACAAATAAAAGCCAGCAGAAGCGGAATCGGAGGCTATCAGCAAGAGTCTAAAAACTTTAAAGCCGAACTTATACATTACGAATCTCCCTCTTGGTTCTATATTTTCTCCGACGGCTTTCAAGACCAGTTCGGAGGTCCTAAAAATCGTAAGTTTATGATTAAGCGCTTAAAAAATCTGCTGCTTGACATACACTATAAACCAATGGACGAACAATACAGAATCCTTAACGAAGTTATCGAAAAGTGGATGGAAAATACTGCACAAACAGACGATATAATATTAATAGGATTTAAATTATAACAAAAACTTTAACTCTCAATAAACAAACAATGTTTCCGGGCAATAAAATCAGAAATTATAAGTTTATATTGCCGAAAATTAACTCTGAAAAATTAAATCTTATGAAAATACGAACACTCCCTGTTATACTTTTAACCTTAATAATCCCTTTCACAACTTTTGCAAAAGCAGGAAGCCTGAAAGGAAAAGTAATAAATAATACAAAATACAAGGAAATTAAACTTCAGGACCTCTCTTACAATACAATAGAAACTCAACAACTTGATAAAGACGGAAATTTCAATTTTGAAACTAAGTTTGATAAATTTAATTTTTACCTTTTAATATTAGACAAACAAAATTATACGGCATTCTTCCCTGAACCCGGAGAACAGGCGGAAATTATAATAGACGTAAAAGACATTCATAATCCGAAAATTACTAATTCTTCCCAAACCGAATTATATTACGATTACGGAAACAAACTAAATAATCTGAAAACCGACAGTGAAAGAACAGAACTCGCAAAAAAAATGATTGATACAAACCCCTCATCACCGGTCTGCATCTTTTTTGTCGATATTTTAAACCCCGATAAATATTATTCTTATCATAAAAAACTAAGTGACTCTCTTAAGCCCTACTTATACAACCCTGTAGTTGAAGGTTTTATCAAAAAAACAAAAAACATTAAAAAACTTTCTGTCGGAAATGAAGCTCCGGATATTGCCTTGCCCGACCCTGACGGAAAAATTGTTAAACTTTCATCACTTAAAGGCAACTATGTCCTGATAGACTTTTGGGCATCTTGGTGTCGCCCGTGCAGAGCAGAAAATCCGAATAATGTAAAACTATACAAAAAATATCACGATAAAGGATTTGAAATTTACGCTGTCTCTCTTGACAGAGACAAAAATGCATGGCTAAAAGCGATAAAAAACGACGATTTAACATGGATACACGTAAGCGACCTTAAATTTTGGCAGTCGGAAGGTGCACAAATATACAATGTAAAAGCCATCCCTCACACCGTTTTGTTAGATAAAGACGGAAAAATCATTGCTAACGGCT
>JALSMF010000358.1 GCA_026987795.1 Bacteroidales bacterium | reverse complement strand
CGAAAAACCGGTATATGTTTTTCAAGAACTCCGTAACGCCCTCGCTCCGAAAGATCGAAGTCATGCCCGATACTTGCCGCAAGGATAAGAATTCCTTTGTCTGTTAGCACTTCGTAAAGAGGTACGCCGTTTACGATTCTCATTGACGGTTTTCCGAAAAACGAAGAAATTGTTTTTGCTTTTACGGGTGATTCAACTATAACAAATATTGTTTTAAGTTTCATTGGTTTTACTTCTTTTCTACTTTTATCTGCTTCTTCCAAAAGTTCGGGGAGTTTATCTTCGTTTAATTTTTCAAACTTAATGTCTCCGAACCAGCGTACCTTTTTTTTAAGCGAGTGAAATGCTTTTTCGTTGTCGACAAGTAGTATGCTTATTCCTTTTGTAAGGTTTCCATTATAAAATCTACTGCACCTACCGCTTGATTGAATATAACCGGTGATATCTGCGATTATGATTTTGTTTCCCGTGAAAAATATATCTGGGGAGTGTGTTATTTCTTCATGGTTCTCTTTTATGAAATCATGTATTTCCTTTTTGATCTGTAAAAGTTTCTCTTTTGTCTTTTCGGAATGATTTTTTGCGAATGCATATTTTTTAAGTGTTTCAACATATTTTTTGAATTTAAGGATTTCCTTTCTGTCTTCGGAATATTTTTTATAAACGAGAGGCATCAATGCAATCAGGACGAAGTAAAGATTTTTGTAATTATCTTCGTTTATTTCGTATTCCATTTTAGGCACGCCTGCAAAAATAGTATACCTAATATGTTCCGGAAGATCCAATCCGCGTGCAAGCGGATTTCTGTAACTTGCAAATCCGACGAATAGTGTTTCTCCTTTTTTAAACTCTTCGATATGTTTTTCAAATTCATCGTAACTTGCGCTTTTTACGCCATTTTTGTTTAGAAATTCTACAAATTCGCGAAGCTTATCTTTTGTTTCGTTCCCCGGTAAAAATATGAGTCCGCCCTTTCCTAAGATTTTTGCAAGATATATCGTTCTTTCACGAATGTCTTTCGGGGTTTCATACAGATCCTTGATATTTCTCAGATTGAGAGAGGGGCGAGAGACTTCGAAATTTAACAGGTACGTGAATAATTTTATCTTTTTTGAGCGTGGATTTGCTGTTGCCGACGACACTATAAGGTTCCCTTTTCTTTTTGATGCTATCGTTTTTAATTCATCGAATTTTTTTTCTCTTACTGCTTGAACCGCTTTTATCATATCCTCTTCCGTAAATCCCAAAAGCGAAAGCACTGTTTCTATTTTTCGTCCCGATTTCAATATGGAATCCACGTCGTCGACAAAAACAAGAGAAAAATCTTTGTTTATGATAGCTCTGTTTTTATATAGAAATTGAGTTGTTGTAATTAATGTATCGTATTGGTTGAGAGCTATCTTTTTCTTTTCTTCTTTTTTACCCGTGTAACAGAGATGGTTTATTCCCCAATTTGTGAGCCGTTCGGATGCTTGTTTTACTAAGAGTTTTGTTGGGAAAATAATATAGGCATTTTTTAAAAATCCCGCAAGCAGCAGCCCGAATGTTGTTTTTCC
>JALSMF010000357.1 GCA_026987795.1 Bacteroidales bacterium | reverse complement strand
TATACATCTTCAACGTCAACGACAACAGCTGACTATGTTGCAAAATTTCACAATGACGGAAACCATACCTATCGAAGAGGCATACAAGTTATTGCAGGCCAGGATAACGGTTCAACAACAGGAGATATAATATTTGTTGAATGCAGAGACGGTAACAGTACATATACAGGTTCTTTATTTTCACGTAACGGTACGCTGCAAATTGCCGCAAAATCGGCAAGCAAAAGTAAAAGCATTATAACCGAAACATCAAAAAACACATTCGATATTATCAATAATCTAAAAGTTGTAGATTATAAATTTGATGCATCAAACAAAAACTATCAAACCGGTTTTATCGGAGAGGATGCAATTAAAATATTTCCCGAAATGGTTAAATATGATGAAGAAAATGATGAATATTTAATTTCTCCTGCGGCTTTAATTCCGATTATAACCAAAGCACTTCAAGAAAAAGATAAAGAAATTAAAGATTTAAAAAAGCGATTGGAAAAAATTGAACAATATATTGATAACCAAACGGAATAACTCTTTTTGCAGTTTATCAATATAAAAAGGATAAACAATAACAAATCCGAATGATTCATACGTTCTTTATTAACTAATAAAACAAACCCTGTCAGCATCTAAAAGACCTGACAGCGGTTAACGATTTAAAACAAAAAAAATGTCCGAATATTTAATTTAGGCATTTTTTATTATTTTTACAAAAAAACAGATGAAGCATTTCTTTATTTTTCTTTTTGTAATTTATTCTTCTCTGTCCTTTTCTCAAAACAAACCTTTCGGCATTCCCTTTATCAAAAATTATAATATTAAAGAATACAAAGCCGGAACAACAAATTGGACAGTTATAAAAGACCGAAGAGGCATTATGTATTTCGGAAATAATGACGGCGTTCTTGAATACGACGGTGTTAATTGGAACTTAATAAAAATTAAAGCAATTACACGATCTTTGGCTGTTGACTCATCCGGAATTATCTATGTAGGTGCCGACAATGAATTCGGTTTCATACAAGCAGATGACAAAGGAACATTGTATTACACCTCTCTTTCCGACAGCTTGGATGAAGAAAATAAAGACTTTACCGAAATAAGCAGCTTATTTGTCACAGATGACGGCATCTATTTTTGCAGCAGTAAAAAAATTTATAAATACCGAAACAAAAAACTCTCGGTCATAAAACTAAACCGAGGCGGTTTTGTCAGTTTCTACATAAATAACACACTTTACAGCGGAGATTATTACCTCGGACTTCAAAAAATTGTAAACGATTCATTAATATTATGTAAAAACGGCTCCTTTTATGCCGGGCAAGATATTTCGGGTATTATTCCGTACGGTGAAAATGAATTATTAATAAGCACACAAAGCAATAATATCTATATCTATAATACCCAAACAGGGAAATCCGAAAAACCGAATTTTCCCGCCTTTCTGAATTTTGAAAATTTAATCAAAGAATCAAAATTATATGTAAACAGTATTTGCAAAACAAAATCAGGTTTTTTAATTAATACACTCTGGAACGGAATAATTCTCACCAATAATCA
>JALSMF010000356.1 GCA_026987795.1 Bacteroidales bacterium | reverse complement strand
ATCGTTATTCGGCGGTAAATAATTAGGAGAAGTCGGAAAATTTGTTCCCAGCATCATATCGCCTACGCCTATTATTGTAACAGTGTCTGTTTTTAGGGTGTCCGTTTTTACTGTTTCTGCTTTAACGGTATCACTTTCTGCAGTATTTTTGCTTTCGGGCTCAGTATTTTGCCCGAAAATTGCAGATGTAAAAAGTATCTGCGTAAATATAAAAAATATAATTTTTTTCATTTTTTGTTTTTTTAATACGTTTTTGTCATACTTTCCGGAACGACAAAAATATAATCTGCTTTATTCTTATACTCATCGTCTAATTTATCAATTGTGTCTTGCTCTGCCGTTGAGACTGTTAAAATCTTCAAATCGGGTCTTTCTTTTTTCAGATACCACACAATACCTTCGTGATTATCAGAATGATATGCACCGTTATAATGGATAAATTTTTTATTTTCATCTAAATTTTTCAGGATAAAATAAGACATTGTTGCATCTTTCAAAGCTTGAGATTTTGCAATATTCTCATTAAAGTGTTCAGAATCTTTCATATCCTCAAGCATTTTTGCGTAACAATTTACGGTCGTATCATATGTTATCGGGAGAGGTGCGATATATTTTTTTGCTTCATCGGTAAGATTATCAAGCCCCTCAAATCCTTTGGAGTATACAACATTTGCATATCTTCTCGGAACATTTGTTGCAACAAATTTGATTTTATTTTTAACGGCAAGCTCAACAAGCGGTTTGTAGTCAGTCTTATAGTTGGGCCAAAGTCGCATTTCCGCTTCAAATTTTTTTCGACTTATCAGGCTGTCTGAATATTCATCTAAAATGAGTTGATTATCTGCCTCAAACATTTCGGCTCCCAATACTAAACCTCCGGGGTTAAGTTTCAGTAATTCCTTGGTTATTTCAAGTTCTGCCCAGTGGCTTATCGGATTGTTATGCAGTTCGCCTATAAAAATGACATCTGCTTTATTCAGAGCTTTTATCATTTTTTCATATTTTACCTTTTTCCCGTTTTTATCAAAAAGCCGGTAAGCCGGTTTGTCGCTTGTAAAACTTAGTAATATCATAGCTGCTGCCGTTATTAATATTTTAATTTTCATTTTAATTAGTTTTAGTGTTTTTATTTACATTCAGAAATCATTTTATCGGCATTTTCTTTTATTTTGCTTTCTATCAGACCTTGAAATATACGTGCTGCAAACGGTAATTTGCTCTCAATAATTACCTTATTTTCTTTAACAACTATCACTCCTGTTATATGCATTCCTCTTATTTTAAAAGAAAAATCAATTTCATTTTTACGGGTGTTTTGTTTCAGGTCTGAGAACTCATCTTTATATTGGAATACAAGTTGTGAGAAAATTTTTTCGGCACAAAGAGTTCCTTTTTCTTCTCCGAAATTGTGTTTTAATTCTATTTTCATTACTTTTTAATGTTTTTTTGCGAAATTAGTTAAAAAAACTATTTATTTCTTTTCTTTTTATTGAAATTGAAAAATCTTCGGTATTCAACCTTGCATATATACCTGTCGGAAATATTACCTGATTTGAAATATGCCCGA
>JALSMF010000355.1 GCA_026987795.1 Bacteroidales bacterium | reverse complement strand
AATTACTTTTTTCATATGTATATTTATTTTATGATAAAGCTGTATTTTTAATAAAAATATAGGAAAATCATGAATAATATATAACCTGTATTTGCAAATTTTTTATTTACGGGCAGAACCCTCATACAAAAATAAAAATTAGATGATTATCTACAAACAAAAAGCTTTCATTTGTTTGGTATAGTTCCTGTCAGGAAAGAATATGCGTATTTATTGCAAGTTAAAATTTATTAGGGCAGTAATTACAGTTATTTTAAAATGTACTCATTTAATTTTTCGGTAAAAAAAACGGAAAGACGTTTAAAATAACGCTTATGCTTATATGCTACAACCCAGCGAATTCCGGAAACTGAATTTGTCAGAAAAACCTCTTCTGCCTGCAATAAATCTTTTTCCGAAATATTCTCTTCTGCAAATTTAATATTATTACCGTAAGCTGTATCGATAATAAATTTTCTGATAATTCCGTTAATACACCCGCTGCTTAAAGGCGGAGTAAGCAGAACTTTATCTCTGACAATAAAAATATTAGAAGAAATGCTTTCTGCTATTTGTCCGTTTTCATTTAAAATAATACAGTCGTCTGCAGCAATGCTGTTTTTGTGTATTCCTGCCAATGTAAAGATAAGAGAGTTTCCGGTTTTGTACGGAGAAAAAATATTAATCGGTTTTTTTATCTCATCGAAAACAGAAATATTAAAACCTTTATTGTTTAAAACGAAAAACTCTTCATCAAGTTCATATGCCGAAATAACATATTCCGGTTCGTTTGTTTGAGGTGTATAAAATCCGCCTTGCTTTCTGAAAACAGTAATTCTGACTCTGGCAGCTTTAAAAATTTTATTTCTGTTAAGAAGACTGATTATTTCTGTTTCTAATTTAGATTTAAAAACCGTAAATTTTTCGGGTATATCATATTTCAGAACTTTCATTGCTGACACCAGGCGGCTAAGGTGCTCTTCAAAAAATAAAATATCCCTGTTTCTTACACGTAAAGTTTCAAAAACAGCATCACCGTATAAAAAAGCACGATTATTGAAACATCCGATTTGTTCATTTTCGGATACAAAAACTCCGTTATATATTGATTGTTTTTCGGCTTTCACTATCACAAAATTATTTCGCAAAGATAAATAATAAAAGTATCTTTGCTTTAAACTTAAAATTAATAAAATGCTTATTGTAATATCCCCGGCTAAAAAACTGCAACTTAACATAAAGGCAGCGGATAAATTTTCAGATATAGAATTTCCGAAAGAAAGCAGAGAATTGGTTTCAGAGCTAAAAAAATATAAACCCGAAGAGCTTTCGTCTTTGATGAATATAAGCCCGAAATTAGCAGAGCTGAATTTTGAACGTTTCGTTAAATGGAAATACCCTTTCGCAGAGAAAGAAGCGGGAGCGGCTTTGTTTATGTTTAACGGAGATGTTTATCGAGGTATACAGGCAAATACTTTTTCCGATGAGGAAATTAATTTTACGCAACAAAGTTTACGAATACTTTCCGGACTTTACGGACTGTTAAAACCGCTTGACGCGATTATGCCTTATCGTTTGGAAATGGGAACA
>JALSMF010000354.1 GCA_026987795.1 Bacteroidales bacterium | reverse complement strand
AAAAGCTCCAGGCATCTCTGTATGCCGTAGTTCCCACACCTTTTTTATACACTTTATAAAAAGGACTGTATAAATCGCCTTTTTTTAGTTTTTTTACAGAATCTTTTGCCCGAAGATGTTTTACAACACTTGCATTGTCAGGATTGTCGTTAAGATCACCCATAACTATTATTTTTGCATTCGGATTCAAATTTAAAATAGAATCAACAAGATGACGTGCCAAATCTCCGGCAGCATTTCTTTTAGGCTCACTGGCTTTTTGTCCGCCTCCTCTGGATGGCCAGTGATTAACTATTATATTCAGGGTGTCTTCGTCAAATAATCCTGTTACAACCAACTGCCCTCGTGTTTTATCTTTCGGGTCAAAATCAAAATGCAGGTTATGATATGAAGTATGCAGAATTTTAAAAAAGTCTTTTCTGTAAATAAGTCCTACATCAATACCTCTTTCATCCGGCGAATCGTAATGAATAATTCCGTAGTTTGATTTTATAAGTTGCGGTTCTTTTATTAAATCCTCGACAACACTTCTGTTTTCAATTTCCGAAATTCCTAAGATATGGGGACCTCCTTTAACATACTCATCTCCTATTTGAGAAATTACTTCAGCCATATTATGAAGTTTTTTATGGTATCTTTTGCTTGTCCAAGCCTTTTTACCGTCAGGTAAAAATTCATAATCATAAGTATCCGGAGAATCAATTGTATCAAATAAGTTTTCAAGATTATAAAAAGCTACACATCGTATTTTATATTGTTTTTTTTGAGCAGTTACACTAAAAAATGATATGAAAACAAGACTCAGTATAAGAACTGTCGTTCTGAAATTATTTTTAAACATATTTTGTTTTTTACTGTTATAAATAAATTATTCTATCTTTGTTGCCCTTTTTATTAAAATTCAAGAGTCCAAAATTAGAATAAAAATTTAAATTAAAAGTGTAAGTTATGAGAAAATTATTTTTAATACTCTCGATTTTTCTTTACGCATCATTGATTTTGAATGCACAAAGTAATATCTCGGGAGTTGTGAAAGACAAATCAGAAAACCGTGAATTAGCAGGTGTTTCCGTAAATTTACAGGGAACAAATATTAATTCTGTTACCGATAATAACGGTAAATTTATTTTAAAAGATGTTGCTGCCGGTAAATACTTTTTAACAATATCTGCAGAAGGCTATGAAGTTGTAAAAAAAGAAGTTAACGTAGATTCCGAAAATATTGAACTGGGAATTATATTTTTAAACATAAGAAGTATCGATGCCGGTGAAGATGTTATCGTAGAATTATCAAATGAAGAACTCGAAGCAAATGATGACGACTTGGAAATAAATGCTTCCGGAGTTTTGCACGGTTCCAGAGATATTTTTCTCAGTACCGCAGGCTTTGTCTTCGGTCCTATGCGATTTAGAGTAAGAGGATACGACAATAAATATTCCGATTTGTATATGAACGGTATTCAAACCAACGATATGGAATCCGGGCGAGCAGTTTGGGCTTACTGGGGCGGCTTGAACGATGCCGTCAGAAATAAAGAAACATATAAAGGTATCACTCAAACCGACTTTG
>JALSMF010000353.1 GCA_026987795.1 Bacteroidales bacterium | reverse complement strand
TCGCTTATGTCGGGAATTATGCAGGAAATTCAAGAGGTAATTCCGATAAAGTTGATATTATTACCTCCGTAAGAAGCACAGGCAGTATATTAAAACCTTTTTTATATGCATCAATGCTTACGGACGGCGTTATTTTGCCGAACACTCTTATTTTTGATATTCCCACTCGAATAGGCGGATACACACCAAAAAATTACGGAAGAGATTATGACGGAGCCGTTCCGGCAAAAGAAGCTCTGGCTCGTTCTCTGAATATTCCTGCCGTAAGAATGCTTCGTAAATACGGGCAGGAAAAATTTTATTATAAACTGAAAGATATAGGCTTTACAAGTTTAAACTTTCCGCCTGAACATTACGGGCTTTCGCTTATCCTGGGCGGCTGCGAAGGCAGTTTGTGGGATATTTGCGGGGCATATGCATCTATGGCAAGAACCTTAAATAATTATGAAACATATGGTTATCAATATAAAAAAACGGATTACCATTCACCTGTTTATGATTCGGATAAAATTAAAAACAAAAAAAATAAAAATGATTTTGAGGGGAATTCATATTTTTCGGCATCGGCAATATGGTTTACTTTTAAAGCTATGCTTGATGTTGAACGCCCTGAAGATGAAAATAACTGGAGAATGTTTCAGTCATCAGAACCTGTTGCATGGAAAACAGGAACAAGTTTCGGTTTCAGAGATGCTTGGGCAATAGGTATAACCCCGAAATATGTTGTCGGAGTATGGGCAGGAAATGCAGACGGAGAAGGACGTCCCGGAATTGTCGGTATAAAAGCTGCTGCTCCTGTCTTATTCGATGTTTTTAATGTTTTGCCGGATGCTGATACTTGGTTTTTAAAGCCCGAAACAGATATGACAGAAGTTGAAGTATGTAAAGAAAGCGGATATGCAGCATCTCCGAGTTGCGAACATCCTGTTATTGAGTTAGTTCCTGCAAATGCTGAAAACTCGGATGTTTGTCCTTTTCATAAAATAATCCATCTTGATAAAAGCGAAACTTATCGTGTAAATGCAAGTTGTGAAGAGTTGGATAATATTATTACAAAATCATGGTTTATTTTGCCTCCTGCAGTTGAAAATTATTATAAAAGAAAAAATGCTTCATATAAGTATTTACCTCCTTACAGGTCTGATTGTAAAGATAATACTGATGATGAAAGAAATATGGAGTTGATTTACCCTTTTAAAGATACCAAAATATATGTACCGGTAGATTTAGACGGAAAACTCGGAAAAACAGTTTTTGAAGCAGCCCACAGAGACAGAAATGCCGTAATTTTTTGGTATGTTGACGATAAACCGGTCGGACAAACAGAAAGAATTCATCAGATAGAGTTAAGCCCGGATAAAGGGAAGCATATCTTAACTTTGATTGACGAAAAAGGAGAGAGGATAGTGAAAAAGTTTGAGATTCTCGGGAAAAAACGCTGAAAATGTTTCGTTAAACAGAGTCTCTTATTTCTAAAAGCATTGCTTTAATGTTTTTTAAACGCTTTACAACTTCAAAATTTCGAGCTGTATTTTCTCTGTTTTCTTTCAATTTTAATTTTGCACCTTCCAAGGTGA
>JALSMF010000352.1 GCA_026987795.1 Bacteroidales bacterium | reverse complement strand
GCTGTCTTTTACCGAGATAATAATATGTTTGTTTTCTTTTCCGAAATAAATGCTTATCAGCCCCTTTCGGTCAATATCTTTAAACGCATGAATAATTGAATTTTCGATAAATGGCTGTACTAACATAGGCGGAACAAGATAATAATCGGTATCAATATTTGTGTCTGTTTTTATTTCATAATCAAACACATTAGACATTCTTAACTGTTGAATTTTTAAATAATTTTCAATGGTTTCCGTTTCTTCCCTCAGAGTAACAAATTCATTTCGCGAATTATTAAGAACGGAACGCATAAGTTTTGAAAAAGCCGAAAGGTAAATTGCCGCATTTTTTGTATCATTCTCAAGCATAAAGGATTGAACGGAGTTAAGAGCATTAAAAATAAAATGCGGGTTCATTTGCGAACGCAGTAATTTTTGGTTAAAAATATAATTGTCAAGTTTTGATTTATGCAACTTATTCCTCAATATCATAAATACTAAACCGGAGATTATCAATAAAATGATAACTGCGGAAGTCCAAAGTATTCTTTTTTTAATTAAATTGTTTTTAAGATTCTGTATGGTTTGTTCCTTTTTATCTGTTTCATAAATTATTTGAAGATGTTCTGTTTTTTCGTTTATTTTTTCGGAAATCAAACTGTTTTTAATTTTTAAATATTGTTTTTGGGTATAAAATGCCTTTCTGAAATTGTTTTCGGCTTCATATAAGTTCGTATATTCCTTTAAAATATCATTTTTTATATTTGTAATTCCTAAACGGTCGGCAATATTTTCAGCAATATTGAGGTCGTTTAAAGCATTTTTATATTTTTTTTCGGAGCGGTTTATACGTGCCGAAATAAGATGAGATTTTGCAAAATTCAAGTTTCCTGCGGAATTTTCACTCAACGATAAGGCTTTTTTGATAATACGCTTTGCGTCTTCATATTTTCTTTGCTTTTCGTAAATATCTGCTATATTATTGTAACACAATGCTGTATATTTATCAATATTGTTCTTACGGTAAATCAAAAGAGCTTTTTCATAATTTTTAAGTGCATCATCGTATTTATTCATTTTTTCGTTTACCGACCCGATATTTACATAAGTTGATGCCGTTTCTGCTTCGTTTGTTCCTGTTTTTTGTTTCAGTTGTAAGGATTTATGATAATAATTTAATGCCGTTGTATATTTTCCTGCAGTTTCGTTTATTATCCCCAAATTGTTATAAACCTTGGCAATACCGTATTTATCATTAGCTTTTTCAAATAACTTAACTGCTTTCAAATAATTTTCCGTTGCGTTGTCGTAAGCACCGAGATAATCGTATACTACGCCCAAATCAGAGAAACGTCTTCCGATTATACTGTCATTTTTTAGTCGTTCGGCATAAAAAAGTGATTGCTTAAAATTTTCGAGAGCATTTTTAAAATCATTTTTAAAGAAATATGCCATTCCCAAATTTTCATATCCGTTGCTTAAATCAAAATCGGAGTTTAAAAATTTTACCGCCTGAGCAGTATATTTCAAGCTGCTGTCAATTTCCCTTTTTTTTAAATGAGAATCGCCTGTTTCAAATAATATTTTCCCCTTTTCGGAGAGATTTTTTTCCG
>JALSMF010000351.1 GCA_026987795.1 Bacteroidales bacterium | reverse complement strand
AGAATAAGTTATGTAAGAAAAATAAATAATCAGGAAAATTATACCTTCAGTTCTTACAATTACTTTTTTTCCTATAGTCATAGTCGTTATAAACAATAAAATACTTGCAAGTATTGCAATCAGCAGGTCAAAATTTATTTCGGCATTAAAAGGCAAAGGATTTATGGTTGCTGTTATTCCGAGAATAAAAAATACATTCAGAATATTTGATCCTATAACATTTCCTATAATAATATCCGGCTTTTTCTTTCGTGCCGCAGCTATTGAGGTTGCAAGTTCAGGCAAAGAAGTACCGACGGCAATGACGGTTAAACCGATAACACGTTCTGACATTCCGAGAAGTCTTGCAATATTAACAGCCCCTTCAATTAAATATTTTCCTCCGAAATATAATCCGACAAGACCTGCAATTATAAACAAAACAGCTTTCCAAACCGGAAGTTTCTTAATATTTTCATTCTGAATAATTAAAGAATTTTTATTCTTAGCAATTCCGAACGTATATATAAGAAAAATAACAAGAAAACTTAAAAGAATAAGTCCGTCACTTCGGGAAATAAGATTTTCAGTTTCATTATTAAATAAAATATCATTAGCAAGAATTCCTAAAATAACAACTGCAAGCAGACTGAAAGGTATCTCTTTCCATTTAGTATTATTCTGTATATGAATAGGATAAATAACAGCAGCAACGCCGATAATTAAAAAAATATTACTGATATTACTTCCTAATATGTTTCCGGTTGCAATATCCGTTGAACCTTTTAATGCCGAAAAAATATTTACGGTAAGTTCCGGAGCCGAAGTTCCGAAAGCAACAACGGTAAGTCCTATTACTAAATCATTAATTCCCAATTTTTTCGCAACAGAAGAAGAACCGTCAACTAAAAAATTTGCTCCGTAAATAACTAAGACAATTCCGCCTGCAAGAAACAAAAAATTAAGCATAATTTGAGTTTATAATTCAATAATGCAACTGACAGGATAATGATCCGAAAAATCTTTTTTTATTCTCCTGAAAGAAGCTGCATTCATTTTTTTATCATAAAAAATATAGTCTATTCTGAACAAAGGTAAACTTTTAGCATAAGTATGCCCTATTCCTGTTCCGCAAGTTAAAAAAGCATCCTTTAAATTTCCTTTTATAGTTTTATATGTGTAAGAAACGGGAGTATCATTAAAATCACCGCAAACAATTACAGGATAAGGAGATGATTCAATGTGAGGAGCAAGAGTTTTAACCTCTTTTGCTCGTATTTCATAAGCATTTAAGAGTTTTTGACTTATATCCTTTACTCCTTCAATATTTTTTTCTTTATCATTTTCGTTTATTTTTTTCATAAACTCATAATCATTATCATCCAAATGAATTGATGCTAAATGAATACTGTAAACCCTTACGGTATCTCTGAACTTTACAATATCCGCATAAATACATTTTTGTTTTTCAGAACCTACGTCAACATAGCCGCTTGAAATAATGGGATATTTGCTGAAAACGGCATTTCCGGAATATCCTGATTTGTTTTTTGAAGAAATAATATAATCTTTCGTTTTCTGAATATTTATTATCTTGTTTTGATAATCAAATTTATTATTTGAATAAAATTCCTGAATACATATAATATCAGGATTTTCTCTTTTAATAATTTCTAAAATACTGTCTCCGGAATTATTACCCGTCCAATTGTAAATATCAAACATTCTTACGTTGTAAGACATAACCTTTAAAGGGTTAATCGGGGCACTCACAACTTTTTTATTTTGAAAAGCATAAGAATCTTTTATTCTGTAAAAACTTAATACTAAAGCCAAAAGAGATATAAAAAAATAACCCTTTTTATAAAAAATTCTGAAAATCAGAAAAATAATATTTACAAAAATTAAAAAAGGAAAAAGCAAACCCAACAACGCCGTATAAGGAATAATATCCGGACTTATAAAAACCGAAAATCCCGAAAATAACAACAAAGCGGCAAAAATCCAGTTAAGCAAAATACCTGTTCTAAAAAGAAGCTTTTTCAAAATAAATTAAATCTTATAATACTGCAATTCTAAAATAAACATCCTGAAAATACAAATTTAATTTATCGTAAATAATAATAATTTAATTTAGAAAAATTATAAATAGAGATACTAAATTTACAAAAAAATACATAATACCCTAAAAAACAATATATTACACAGTCTACAAAATAAAGAAATATAAATATGATAAATGTCATTGATATACAGACTTGTTTTTCAGAACTTTACAACAGAAAAATTTAAAAATTTATTATATGAAATATGCAGCAACCGGAAAAGACAGAACACAACTGTTAGAATACTTATGGGAGTTTCAAAATGAAAAAGGTTATATAAGCACATCAGATATTAAAAAACTCTCAAAAGAACTCGGTATTTCCTGGATAGAAATTGAAGGTGTAATATCTTTTTATCATTTTTTTAAAAGAAAACCAACCGGAAAATATACGATTTACTTAAACAACAGTATGATTTCCGAAATTAAAGGTTTTCATAAAATCAGGGAAGCATTAGAAAAAGAAACCGGTGCCGTTTTCGGCGGAACGGACCCAACAGGAACATTCAGCCTGTTTGAAACATCATGTATCGGTTTAAGCGATCAGGAACCGGCGGCATTAATTAATTTTATGCCGGTTGTAAACCTTACTCCCGGAAAAGTTAAAAATATTATTGAACATCTCAGAAAGGGCGGAAAAATTGAGGAAATAAAAGATGAAGTAAAAGATTATATAAGATACAAAAACGATAAAGGCGAACCTGTTCTTTTCAGAGAATATAAAGAAGGAGAAAGCATTTTAAAATTAGTAAAAAAACATCCCCAAGAAGTAATACAAGATATTAAAGATTCAGGACTAACCGGCAGGGGCGGCGCGTTTTTTCCTACCGGACTGAAATGGGAGTTTGCGCGACACTCGCAAAGTATGCAAAAATATATAATATGCAATGCAGACGAAGGAGAACCCGGAACATTTAAAGACAGAGTTCTTATAAATCAAATGCCCGGTTTAATGCTCGAAGGTATGATAACGGCAGGATATGCAATCGGGGCAAATAAAGGCTTCATTTATTTGAGAGCAGAATACAGATTTTTAAAGAAAAAAATTGAAGACACAATACAACACTTTTATGATATAGGTTTACTCGGAGAAAATATTCTCGGTAAAAGTTTTGATTTTGACATTTCTGTTGTTATGGGTGCCGGAGCTTATGTTTGCGGAGAAGAAACAGCTCTTATAGAATCTATGGAAGGCAAAAGAGGAGGACCGAGAACAAAAGTATTTTTTCCGGTAGAAAGAGGATACCTTGATAAGCCTACACTTGTTAATAATGTTGAAACATTATGTGTCGCAGCCAGAATTATGGAATTCGGAAGCGAAATTTTCAGCAAAAAAGGAACGGAAAACTCACAAGGAACAAAATTACTTTCGATTTCCGGTGACTGTAAAAAACCCGGAATATATGAAATAGAATGGGGAATGACAATTGAAGAAATGCTTAACTTATGTGAAGCCGATGATGTAAATTACATACAATTTAACGGCTTTGCAGGGACAATCAGGACAAAAGAAGACCTGCACCATATAATATCCGGAGTTGAAATGGGAAATAAATACAACCCTTACATAAGAGGAGGAGGTTCTGTTATGATTTTTAACTCTAAAAGAGATGTTTTTGACATACTTACAAATTTTTCAAACTTCTTTATAGCCGAATCGTGCGGACTTTGCACTCCTTGCAGGGCAGGAAACTACCTTATGGGAAAAAGACTTGAAAAAATTAAAAAAGGAGAAGCAACGTTCGATGAAATTGAAGAAATTAAAACCTGGGCAAAAGTTTTACGAGACACGAGTCGTTGCGGTTTAGGAAAAACCTCAACAAACTTTATGGTTGAAGCAATAGATAAATTCCCTGAAATATTCAAAGAAAAAGGACAAAAAGAAAAGTCTTTCAACCTATCGGCAGCATTAAATGATTACTATGATTACGTAAAAAATAATTAATTATGGATTTAAGAAAAGTAATAATAACCATAGACGGCAAAGAGTTCGAAGCAATAGAAGGACAATCTTTAATTGAAGCCGCAAAAAATAACGGATTTTATATTCCCACTCTTTGTCATTTTAAAGAAATATATCCGCCGCTCGGAACCTGTCGCGTCTGTACCGTAAATATTAACGGTAAGCCGGATACAGCGTGTACAAGAAAAGTATTCGACGGAATGAAAGTTGAAGTAAATACCCCCGAAGTTCTCGATAACAGAAAAGCAATAGTGGAAATGCTTTTTGCAGAAGGAAATCACTATTGCCCGGCATGTGCAAAAAGCGGTGATTGCGAATTGCAGCATAAAGGCTACGAAATGGGAATTTCTTCATCACGTTTTCCTCACTTATTCGAAGAACGCCCCAGGGATTTTAAAGACGACAGAATTTTTATGGAACATAACAGATGTATTTTATGCAAACGTTGTGTTCACGAAGTAAAAACAAACAAAGGCGAAAATGTTTTCTATTTCCAAAACAGAGGACATAATATGTTGGTTGGGATGGACTATGAAAAAGCTAAGGAATTAACAGATGAACAAGTAATTGAAGCTGCAAGACTTTGTCCGGTAGGAGCAATTATAGCAAAAGGAAAAAATGTTGCAAAACCATTCGGCGACCGTAAATTTGATGTTGATAAAGATATAAAATGGATACCGTCAGAAGATATAAAAATAGATATTCCTAAAGACGGAAAAAAGAAAATAGTAGCAACAACTTCGCTTGCAGGATGTTTCGGGTGTCATATGTCTTTACTTGATATTGATTTAGAACTTATTGATATTCTTGAACTTGTTGAATTTAATAAGTCGCCGCTTACAGACATTAAAAATTTTACAAAGCAATGTGATATCGGAATTATCGAAGGTGGTGTTGCCAATTCAGAAAATTTTGAAGTCTTGAGAGAGTTCAGAAAAAAATGCAACGTAATTGTTGCACTCGGAGAATGTTCCATTTGGGGAGGTATGCCGGCTATGAGAAATACTCTGCCTCTAAAAGACTGTTTGGAAGAGGCTTATTTAAATTCAATTTCAAGTGAAAATGATGAAAAAATAATCCCTTATCATGAAGATATTCCTAAATTATTAAACAAAGTATATTCTGTAAGCGATATTATCAAAATTGATTACTATATCCCGGGATGTCCGCCGAATGCAGACCATATTTGGAAAGCCGTAAAAAACATTTTATTCGGTGCGGGAGAAAAAGTTGCATATGAAGAATTCAAATATGATTAGAAAAGTGAAAAAAGTTTTTGTAATATCATACATACAAACTTTATAAACTTTAAACTTTGTAAACTTTTAACTATACCAGCTTTTAACTTTACCAACTTTCAACAAAAAAAAATGAGCAGAAAAATAGTAATAGATCCTGTAACTCGAGTCGAAGGGCACGGAAAAGTTACCATACAATTAGACGACAAAGGAAATGTTAAGGATTCCAAATTTCATATTGTGGAGTTTAGAGGTTTTGAGAAATTTATCCAAGGACACCCGTATTGGCAAGCACCGTTAATTGTTCAGCGTTTATGCGGTATTTGTCCCGTAAGCCACCACTTAGCTGCCGCAAAAGCTATTGACCAAATCGTAGGAATTGAACCTGAAGACTTATCGCCTACCGCAACAAAAATAAGAAAACTCCTGCATTACGGGCAGGTATTTCAATCCCACTCATTACATTTCTTTTATCTTGCCGCTCCCGATTTGCTTTTCGGTGTTGATGCCGATCCGGCAATCAGAAATGTTGTAGGCGTAGCTCAAGAGCATCCCGAATTAGCAAAAAAAGGAATTTTAATGAGAAAATTCGGACAAGAAATTATAAAAGCCACAGCCGGTAAAAAAATTCACGGCATTGCCGCAGTTCCGGGAGGCGTTCATAAAAATCTTCGCAGAAACGAAATTGACTATTTCCTTGACGGAAAAGAAATTCCCTCCGTTGACACGATGATTGAGTGGTGCCTCGAAGTAATTGATTTTATGAAAGGATACCACAAAGAACATGCTGCATGGCTGGATACTTTTGCCGCGTATCCGTCCGGACATCTCGGCTTGGTTTCAAAAGACGGAACCGGAACTTTGGATTTGTACGACGGCAGATTAAGAGCTGTTGACTATGACGGAAATATTACCCTTAACGACATACCGGACTTTGAGTATTATAAATATTTTAACGAAGATGTTGAACGTTGGTCATATCTTAAATTTCCTTACATCAAACATCTCGGAAGAGAAAACGGATGGAACCGCGTAGGACCGCTCGGAAGATTGAATGTTTGCAGTTCAATATCGACACCGCTTGCCGAAAAAGAGCGAAAAGAATTTAAGGCATATACCGACGGGAAACCTAATAATATGACAATGCACACTCATTTAGCCCGATTAATAGAGACTTTGCATGCAGCAGAAATGATGAAAGAGCTTCTTCATGATGAAGATATTACGGGTGACGAATTAGTTCGTGAAGGCGTAAGAAGAAATGAAGGAATAGGTGTTATTGAAGCACCGCGAGGAACTTTAATTCATCATTATAAAATAGATGATACAGGTAAAATTACTAAATGTAACTTAATTGTTTCAACAACGCACAATAACGACCCGATGAATAAAGCCGTAGGTTGGGTGGCACAAAACGTAATTGATAAAAAAGAAGAAATATCTGAAGGAATGCTTAACCAAGTAGAAGTTGCAATCAGAGCATATGATCCTTGCTTGAGCTGTGCTACGCATGCAATGGGAAAAATGCCGTTACAGTTGTCAATTTTTAATGATAAAGGCGAACTGATTGATGAAAAATTCAAATCATAAAAACACCGTAATTTTCGGTATAGGAAACTCAGCCCGACAAGATGACGGTTTGGGCTGGGCTTTCTTGGATGAACTTCAAAAAAATAAAAAAATTAATGCAGAATTTCATTACTGTTATCAATTAAATATTGAAGATGCAGAAACGGTTGCGGCAGCAGAAAAAGTTATTTTTGCAGATGCGTATGCAGGAAATGATTTGGATGAAGGGTGCAAAATAGAAAAGTGCAAGACCGACGGAGAAATCTCATATACAACACATGCTCTTGACCCTCAAGCTGTTCTTGCTCTATCTGAAAACGTTTACGGGAAAAAACCGGAGGCTTATATAATTAAAATAAAAGGATATAAGTGGGAACTAAAGGAAGGCATCAGTCGGTCGGCAAAAAGAAATTTATCAGAAGCAGTAAACTGTATTTTTGAAATTTTATGATAATTATTTTTTTAGTCTGTTTTTTAAAGCCCGTAAAAGATTTTGCGGGTTTTTTATTAATAAAAAAATACTTAAATTTGACAAATATGTTTAACCTAAAATGTAAAAAATCTTTTTTTGCGTGAAAATAACTTATAAAATAGATAAGAAAAGAAAAATAGTTACAGAAACTTGGCCCGAAAAAGTAACCATAGAAGATTACAAAGACGTAAAACTGCGAGAGTTTTCCGATCCGGATTTCAGCACAGAATATGACGTAATCACTGATATCAGAAATGTAAATATGGAATTTAATGAAAATCTCATAGAACAAATAGTCGTTTTTATGAAAAAGAACTCCGATAAAATGAAAAACCGAAAAAGTGCAATAGTTGCAGATTCTCCCCAAAATGTAGCAAAATCTCTTTTTTTCGGACAAAAAGCCCGAAACTTAAATGTAAAAATAAGTGTTTTTTCCTCTCCGGATGCTGCACTTAAATGGATTAAAGAAAACTGGTAAAATAACACAAATATGAAAAACTCTTTTAAAATTGATGAAAAAAAGAACATTATTTTTGAAAATTTGTCTTCAGATATTACGACAGAAGACTATATAAGGTTAAAACACGAAGAATTCCACCATAAAAAATTTAACAGAAACTATAATTTGATTTCAGATTTCAGGAAATGTGAAAATGTTCTGAGTCCTGAAGATTTACAGGATATGATAAATATATTTAAAGAAAACAAAGGGAAAATAAACAGAAAAAAAAGTGCGTTAATCTTTTCTGACGTAAACCGGTTTAAAAAAATAAACCTGCAAAATATTAACTCTCAGGAAATAAAAGTTTTTAACAGTATTGAAGAAGCTCTAAACTGGGCTTTAAAGTAAGAAACTAACAGATTCTCGGCAATTGCTCTCCCGATATCATATCTACGATGCGAGTTGTTCCGACAGATGTCTTAATTCTGACAATTTTATCATCAGAGCCGGTAACTTCGCCGATAATTGCAGCATCTTTTCCGAATTCATTTTTTCGCATTGTTTCAAGAACCTTTTCTGCATCTTCTTCGGCAACAAAAACAAGCAACTTTCCTTCGTTTGCAACATAAAGAGGGTCAAGTCCGAGTATTTCGCAAACACCTTTTACATCCTCCTTAACGGGAATTTCTTTTTCATACAGCATAATCCCTCTGCCCGATGATGCGGCAATTTCGTTAAGCGTGCTTGCCAAGCCGCCTCGTGTAGGGTCGCGAAGAACATTTATTTTGTCTGAAACACTCAGGATTTCTCGGACAAGGTGATTTAAAGGTGCCGTATCGCTTACTATTTCTGTTTCAAATTCTAAACCTGCTCTGAGAGACATAATACAAATACCGTGGTCTGCAATTGTTCCGCTGACAATAATTTTATCTCCCGATTTGCAGTTATCGGGGGAAATATTTACTTCGTTTTTGACAAACCCTACTCCTGACGTGTTTATAAAAATTTTATCACCTTTGCCTTTTTCAACAACCTTGGTATCGCCGGTTACGATTTGAACTCCGGCTTTATCGGCGGCAAATTTTATTGATTTAACAATTTTTTGTAAATCACTTATCGCAAAACCTTCCTCAAGAATAAACCCGAGAGAAAGGTATTTAGGAACAGCTCCGCAACAAGCTAAATCGTTGACGGTTCCGTAAACTGCCAGCTCTCCTATATTTCCGCCGGGGAAAAAGACAGGCTGAACAACAAATGAATCGGTAGAAAAAGCCATTTTGCCTTTTTCGGTTTGAAAAACGGCACCGTCGTGCATTTTATTCAGATATTTGTTGTCAAATTCCGAAAAAAACACTTCTTGAATTAATTTATTTGATAACAACCCTCCGCCGCCGTGTGCAAGCATAATTTTATCGTATTTATTAATCGGAGCAGGGCATGACGAATCAAAATTCAGCTTTTTTTCATTCATTTTTTATAAACTTTAAGGGCTTCTTCAAGAATTTTAACTGAATTTTTCAGGTCTTCAACTTTTAAAACATAAGCCAAGCGAACTTGATTTTTTCCGGCATCCGGTGTAGAATAAAAACCTTGTGCCGGAGCAAGCATAACAGTTTCGCCCTTATAATCAAAGTCTTTTAAAAGCCAAATACAAAAATCTTCAGCATCTTCAATCGGCAAACTGATAACCGCATAGAAAGAACCTTTTGGCATAGGGGCAAAAACACCGTCAATTTTATTTAAAGCATTTATTACATAGTTTCGGCGTTCAATGTACTCATTGTAAACCTCGTCAAAATATTCGCTCCCGACTTTCAGCGATGCTTCGGCAGCAATTTGTCCGAATAAAGGCGGACTGAGCCTGGCTTGCCCGTATTTTAAAGCTGTTGATATAAGTTCTTTATTTCGACTTACTAAAGCCCCTATTCTTACGCCGCATTCGCTGTATCGTTTTGAAACTGAGTCGAATAAAACAGCATTTTTTTCTAAGCCATCCATTTGCATAACCGAAAAGTGCTCTTCTCCGTCATAACAAAATTCTCGATAAACTTCATCTGCAAAAAGGTATAAATCGTGCTTTAAAACCAAGTCACGAAGCTGCATAAGCTCTTCTTTTGAATACAGATAACCCGTAGGATTGTTAGGGTTGCATACTAAAATTGCCTTTGTTTTCGGGGTTATAAGCTCTTCAAAATCTGAAATCGGAGGCAAAGCAAAACCGTTTTCTATATAAGATGTAACAGGAACAATTTTTACTCCGGCTTGAACGGCGAAACCGTTGTAATTAGTGTAAAAAGGTTCCGGGATAATAACCTCATCGCCGGGATTCATTGTTGCCAGAAAAGCAAAAATGATAGCTTCAGAACCGCCGGTTGTTATTAATATGTCTTCATAAGAAATATTAATTCCTGCTTTTTTATAATATTCGGACAATCCTTTTCTGTAACTTTCATTGCCTGCGGAATGCGAATATTCGGCAGTTTTTACGTTAAAATTTTTCAGAGCTTCAAAAGCAACTTCCGGAGTTTTTATATCCGGCTGTCCGATATTTAAATGATAAACTTTTATTCCTCTTTGTTTTGCATTTTCGGCATAAGGAACTAATTTTCTGATTGGTGAAGCAGGCATTTTAAACCCGCGCTCGGATAATTGAGGCATAGTTTCTGGTTTATTATAATTTAATTTTTATTGTTCGGTTCGGGTTACTTCTCCTTTAATACGAAGCTTTACCGGTGAATTTTTTGCGTTTGAATATACGGTAATCGTTTTTGTAAAAACACCTATTCGTTTTGTGTCATATTTTACGCTGATTTTTCCTGTTTCGCCTTTTTTTATCGGTTTTTCGGGATATGTCGGAACTGTGCAGCCGCATGACGATTTTACGTTTGTAATTATTAAGGGGTCTTTTCCTGAGTTTTTGAAAACAAATTCGTGAATTCCGTCACTGTTTTCTGCAATTTTTCCGAAATCAAAAGTTAAATCTTCCTTAAAAGTCATTTCTGCATTGCTTACATTTTCTTCGTTTTGCGAGCACGCTGCCGTAAACAGAAGCATAACGGCAAAAGTCAGGTTGAATATTTTTTTCATTTTGCTTAGTTTTAAATTAATAAAGATAAAAGTATTAAGTATGAAAGTTTTAAATATTATTATGATTTAAATTTCATTATATCTGAAACATGTAATTTCATGGTCATTAACCATTCCGGCTGCTTGCATAAATGCGTAACATATTGTTGCTCCGACAAATTTAAAACCTCTTTTTTTCAAATCTTTGCTCATTTCTTCAGACTCTTTACTCGTTGCCGGAACTTCATGCCAAGTTTTAAACGAATTTTTAATTGTTTTATGATTTACAAACTTCCAAATATACTTGTCAAAAGTTCCGAACTCTTTTTGAATCTTTATGAACTCTTTTGCATTACTTATTGCAGCGTCTATTTTAAGCCTGTTTCTTATAATACCTTTATCACTCAACAAATTTTGCACTTTTTCTTCATCATAAGTTGCTATTTTCAGGTAGTTAAAATTATCGAATGCTTTTTTAAAGCTTTCTCTTTTCTTTAAAACGGTTACCCAATTTAATCCTGCCTGAAAACTGTCAAGTAACAAAAACTCAAATAATTTTCTGTCATTATGCAAGGGAATTCCCCATTCTTCATCGTGATATTTGATGCTAAACGGATTATTATTTACCCAAGAGCAGCGTTTTTTCATAGCTTTTGATAAAAACAGGCAGCAAACTTACTAAAAAAAAGAAGAAAAAAATATGATAAAAAACAGTCGGAAAAGAAAATAAAAAGGGGTAA
>JALSMF010000350.1 GCA_026987795.1 Bacteroidales bacterium | reverse complement strand
GTCCCGATGAAAATTCTGTTTTTGAACCGGTAAAAGCGGAGCAATATCAGTATGATGCCGTTCAGGGTATTTTTATCGTAAGAGATTTGAAATTCGGGCAATATGCTGCCGGCATTGAGAAATAAATATTTTTATTATGAAAAATCGCATTATTTTACTCCTTGTTCTCTCTTTTCTTTTTTCGTTTTGTTCGGAAAAACAAAATAAAGATTCCGAAAAAATAATTTCGGAAAGACCGGATATTCAAAAAAATAAAACAGAGTCAAACATTGATACGGTTAAAAAGCAAAAACAAGTTGAGAAGAAATTAAATATTGCAGATTATTTTAATCTTCTTAAAAATGCCGACTTGATTGATGTTCCGTGTAAATTGCAGAAAGAAAGCAATAAATGGATGTGCAAAAGCAAAAAAGATGAAGCCGGCTTTGTAAACGAATGCGAAACAACGGTTGATATTAAAAACGGTTACGTTAAAATTGAAGACAGCGGAACGGGCGGCGGTTTTTTGATTACCGAAACAGCTCTTTTTAAAACTGCCGAAAAAAAAGATATTATTGCCGTTAACAAGTATTTTGCCGACGGTATTTTGCAAATGAGTTCACATAAACCGAAATTTTATCGCTTTTCCGATGAGCATTTTTCCGAAATTGCGGATATTTTTCCTGAAATTAATGCGAATGTATTTTTTTATAAACCTTATGATTTGAAAAATGAACTTATCGGAGCATATTTTGAACTTCCGAGATACGGTACGGAAATAAAATATTGTTTAGATACAAATTTTGCGGCAAAACGAGAGCCCGAATTTCAAAAGAATATAAAAACTTTCGAAATAAGTTTCAGTTTTGATAAAAACCGGGGCAAGTTTTTTTTTAAATAAAACCTGCCCGTAATATTTTATTCTTTCATTATTTTTTTTGTAAACATTCCGTTTTTCGTTGTTATTTTCAGAAAATAAATTCCCGCAGTTAAATGTCCGGTATTCAGGATACTTACTCTGTCTTTACGCATTAAAATCTTTCCGGAAACATCCGACAGCTCTACATTAAATATTTCGGAATTTGAGAGAATATGTATTTTATCTTTTGCCGGATTCGGATAAATGATAATATCGTTATTTGATATATTTTCTATATCCGACAGTTGTGAAAACCGCAATTCAAACCTGTTTTTTTCTGCTCCTCCGGAAAAATTGAAAGAGTAACTGTTATTTTCGGATAAATTTTGAGCAAGACTTAATTGCTTATCATACAAATAAACAGGTAAATTAATTCCTGATACATTATTTAGTTTTATTTGATAATTTCCGCTTGTTTGTGTCGAAAATCCCAGAGGAATAATTGAATTTTCAGAAATTTCGGGAACGGTATTTATTGCATATTCCGTATTACCTGCGATTGAATACAGGAACGAGACGGCAGAGTTTTCAGAAAACATTTTATATGCATCATATTCTGAATCAAAGTCGGCAGAAGCAACCGGTAAAACAACAATTTTTGTTTCGTCCGAGAAATTATTTCCCGAGGCAATTAAGCTTATTTCCGAGTTTGTTTTTGTTTTATAAAAACCTGTTGTATTATGAACTCGTGCAGCATCGGTAA